>JBKPJW010000636.1:0-6079 GCA_046730875.1 Actinomycetota bacterium
GAACGGGACGGCCGGATCCTCGGCTCAGTGACCCTTGCCGTTGAGGGCGAGCCGTATGCCGATATCGCCCGGAGCGACGAGCTGGAGTTCCGCATGCTTGTGGTGGACCCCTCGGTCCAGCGCAGCGGCGCCGGCAAAGCCATGGTCCAGGCGATTATCGAGCACGCCAGGTCGCTGCCGGGGATCCGTGCGGTGGCCCTCACCACGGGCGCCAGCTGGGAAAGCGCCCACGGACTCTACCGGAAGACCGGCTTCGTCCGGACGCCGGACCGCGACTGGCTGGTGCCGGGCACAGATATCAAACTGCTCGTCTACCGCCAGGAGCTCTAGGCACCGCCGACACAAAGCCACCGGCTTTGGCGGCTGAACCGTCCTGCGCCCTAAAGTTGAGCCGATCCATGCGGCAACTGCGAAAGGCACACCATGCGCAAGACCTTCGGTACCGGCTCCACCTGGGAACAGACACTCGGGTATTCCCGCGCCGTCCAGGTGGACAACACCCTCTACATCTCCGCGACCGCTGCCAGCGGCGATGACGGAATTGTGGGCGATGACTTCTATTCCCAGACCAGCTACATCCTCCAGAAGCTCGGCGCAGTGCTGGCCGAGGCCGGCTTCGGCTTCGAGGACGTGGTGCAGTCCAAGCTGTACCTGACGGACATCAGCAAATGGGAAGAGGCAGGCCGCGCCCACGGCGAGGTCTTCGGCGACATCCGCCCCACGCTTTCCCTCGTTCACGTGCTGCCCTTCCTGGATCCCCAGATGCTCGTCGAAATCGAACTCGTCGCCCAGAAGAGCTAGCCTCCGACGCAACCCTCCTTCGGGCCGCCGGGTGGCGGTCGGGACTCTGGCGGATCTGCGGCTCTTAGGGTATGACTGGCGCATGAAGAGGGCGCAGGGAACGGGCCCGGCCCAGGTCCCGATCATTGGCCAGTTCCGCTCCTATGACCGCGCGTGGCTGCGCGGTGATCTGATCGCCGGAGTCACGGTCGCGGCCCTGATCGTTCCGAAGAACCTTGGGTACGCAGGCATCGCGGGGATCCCGTTGCAGAACGGCCTGTATGCTGCGGCCGCGGGCGCCATCGTGTACGCGATCTTCGGCTCCTGCCGGCAGATCTCGATGGGGCCCAGTTCCGGCCTCGCGGCCGTGGCGGCGAGTGCCGTGCTGGCGGCAGGGATCACCGGCGAGCAGGATGTGGCCTCGTTCGTTGCCGGAATTACCCTTGCCTCCGGGATCCTGTTCCTGCTTCTTGCCGTCCTTAAAATGGGCTGGATTGCCCAGTTCCTCTCGAGGGCCGTGGTCACCGGCTTCCTTTTCGGCGCGGCGATCGACGTCGTGATCGGTGAGCTGCCCAAGCTCACCGGCACCGAGGTCACCGGCTCCAATCCGCTGCAGGAACTGCGCTCGTGGCTGGGGACCCTGGGCGAGGCGCAGCCCACCACCGTGGTGGTGGGCGTCGTCGCGCTGGCCGTGGTCTTCGGCCTGAAGGCTATCGCGCCCGGAGTCCCCGGCGCCCTGGTCCTGGTGGTCGGCGGATTGCTGGCGGCGGCACTGTTCGACCTCGGGGCCAAGGGGGTGGCCTTGGTCGGCGATGTGCCCAGCGGGCTGCCCTCCCTTCAGGTCCCGGACGGCCAGCTGATGTGGGACCACGTTGGCACCGTGGCCTTAGCGGCGGTGGCGCTGGTCCTGATCGGCTTCTCCCAGACCGCCGGGGACGCCAGGGCGTTCGCTGCCAAGCATCACTACCGGATCGATATCAACCAGGAATCCGTTGCCCAGTCGCTGGCCAACATCGCCGCAGGACTCTTCAAAGGGATGCCCGTCTCGACCAGCCTGTCAGCGAGCTCACTCAACGACCACTCCGGGGCGAAGACCGGCCTTGCCTCCCTCACCTCGGGGGCCACCGTCCTGCTGACACTGCTCTTCCTGGCACCGCTGTTCTCCAACCTGCCCAAGCCGGTACTGGCGGCACTGATCATCGAAGCCGTGGTCATGGGCATGATGAACGTGCCCGAGATGCGGCGGCTGGCCCGGGTGCAGAGGTTCGACTTCTGGATTGCGGTCGCAGCGATCATCGGCACCCTCATCTTTGGCGTGCTTGCCGGCGTCGTCATTGGGATCGGGCTCTCGCTCATCTGGCTCATCCGGGTGGCCACCCACCCGGAGATGCCCTCCCTCCGCCGCGAACCGGGCACCCAGGTCTTCCGCGAAGCTGACGAGCACCCCGGCGACGAGCTCATACCCGGCGTGGCCGTGATCAGGTTCGACGGCGGCCTGTTCTTCGCCACCGCCGACGCCCTGGAGGACCACCTGCGCGAGGTCATACATTCGACGCCCGGGCTCACCGGAATCGTGCTCGACTGCGGCGGCATCAACTTCGTCGACTCCCAGGGTGCGGCAAAGATGGCGGACATCGCGAACCTCGCCCGAGAGTCCGGCGTCAACCTTCGCCTCGCCCGGCTGAAACCCGCGGTGAGAGCCGTCCTGGAGCGTGATGGCGTGATAGAGCGCATCGGGGCGGGCATGATCCACGGCAACATCCACAGGGCGGTAGAGGCCGAACAGGCGGCCGCGCAGAAGGGGCCCGACGGCGCTGCTTAGCCGCAGCGCCCCGGCTGGTTATTCCTGGCCGCCCGTTTCCTAGCCGCCCGCTCCGGCGGGGATTCCGTAGCGGTGCTCGGGCCGCCCGGTGGTGCCGTAGCGCAACTGGATGTCGACGGCGCCGTCGTCCGCGAGTGCGGACAGGTACCGTTGCGCGGTGGCGCGGGACACACCCACGCGGGCAGCGACGTCGGCGGCCGAATACTGCTCGCCGGGCTCCAGTGATTCCAGCACGGCCGCCTCGGTGGCCGACCGGGGCCGCGCCGAGGCGACGGCGTCGCCGGGGATCAGCGCACGCTTGGCCCGCTCCACGGTCTCCTGGTTGACGGACCCCGGCTGCGCCAGAATCCGGCGGTACCGCGCATAGGAGCGCAGCTGCTGCGAGAGGGCTTCGGCCGTGAACGGCTTGAGCAAATAACCCAGCGCCCCCCGACGGAACGCGAGCCGGAGCGAGGCCGTGTCCGAGGCCGCGCTGAGGATCACGGTGTCGACGTCCAGCTGGTGCAGCAGGTCCAGCCCCGAAGCATCCGGTAAGTAGACGTCCAGCAGCACCAGGTCCGGGCGCAGGCTGTGGATGGCCTGCAGGGCCAGCGACGCCGAGCCGGCGGGCGGCAGCGCAAGGAAGCCGGCCACCGAATCCACATAGGCGGCATGCAGCTTGGCGACGTGAAAGTCATCATCGACAATCAGCACCCTGAAATCATCAGACATCGTTGTCCTTTCCGCTTGGTTCTGTGGTGCGTGGTTCTGTGGTGTTTGGTTCTGTGGTCCCTGATTCAGGGGTCGGGGGTTCAGTGCTTCCCGGCAGCGTCGTTCCGGGCAGCGACGCGACGAACACAGCCCCCGGGCCGCCGGGGGAGCCGGGGTCCAGCACCCGCACGTCTCCGCCCCGCCGCCGCGCGAGCTGCCGGGACAGCGCCAGCCCCAGGCCCTGCCCGGCGCCGGCCCGCGCCGGCCGTTCCGACGTCGTATAGCCTTCCTCGAAGACCGCCTCCGCCTCCGCGTCCGTCATTGCTGCCCCCAGGCCGTCGCCGGAATCCGCGACCACGATGTGAAGTGTGCCGGGTCCGCCGTCGGTGCCCGGTTCATCCAGCACTTCCACTTCCACCCAGCGCTCGGCCGCGGAACCGGCGACGGCGGCGTTCACGGCGTTGTCGATCAGGTTGCCGAGCACGGTGGTGACATCCTGCGGTTCGGTGACGTGGCCGCGGACCAGGGATTCCGGGCCGAGGCGAAGGCTCACGCCGCGCTCGTCAGCCTCTACACCCTTGGCGCCGAGGAAGGCCTGCAGGTACGGGTCCTGGAGCAGCTCGGCCTGGTCCACGGGGAATGTCAGCGGACCGGTGGCCGCCAGCCGGGCCAGATAATCCTGGGCCTGCTGCGGCTGACCGATGCTCATGAAGCCCGCGATCGTGTGCAGCTGATTAGCGAACTCGTGGCGCTGAGCCCGCAGGGCCGCGGACATCGTGCCGACGGCGTCGAGCTGACGGGTCAGCTGCTGCAGCTCGGTCCGGTCGCGCAGCATCACCACCCAGCCCAGGTCCTCGCGGCGGTGGAGGGCCTTGCGGGCGCTCGCCACCAGGACCCGGCCGCCGGCCACGAGTTCCACCGCATCACCCTCCGGCGCATCGGCCCGGGTCAGGGCTTTCAGCTGCGCCGGCACCGGCGCGGTTGCCCAGGCGGTGCCCGCGAGGTCCGGAACACCGAGCAGCCGCTGGGCGGCGGCGTTGAAAACGCTCACCCTGCCGTCGGACGAAACGCCGATCACGCCGTCGTCGACGCCCTGCAGCACGGCCACCTGGTCGTGCACCAATGTGCTGATTTCCTCAGGCTCCAGCCCGAGCGTCAGTCGCTGGAGCCGCCGCCGCAGCAGGAAGGAGGCCAGCACGCCTGCCAGCAGGGCGCCGGCGGCCGTGACGGCGATGGGGACGATGTCCCGGGCCAGGCTTTGGCTGATCGATTCGGTGGAGTACCCCACGCTCACCTCACCCACCACAGCCGATGATCCCGGTGCGAACACTGGAACTTTGGCGCCGGCGGACGGACCCAGCGTGCCGGTGTTGCGCGTGGTGAGCTCCTTGCCGGCGAGGGCCTCCGAGGGGTCCGTGCTGACCTTTTCGCCGAGCCGTTCCGCGTCCGGATGGGCAAGGCGGATGCCGGTCTCGTCGGTAATGACCACGAACAGCGCCCCCGTGCGGGTGCGGGCACCCTCCGCGGCAGCCATCAAGGGACCGGCCAACAACTCGGCCGCCGGGGGAGCGGCCGGAAGTGCGCTGATGGCCTGGACCTCTGCCCGGACGGACGGGTCCGAGGCCACCGTGCGGGCCAGGGTCAGCGCCTGGCTCTCCGCCTCGCGGCCCAGCCGCTCGTAGGTCAGCCAGGCGTGGACGGCGCTACTCAGGAGCACCACCAGGGCCACCACCCCGAGCTGCAGGAGCAGTGTCTGGGTGGAAAAGCGCAGGGACGGCAGAGCTGTGCGGCGCTTCATCGGGCTCCTGCCTGGGACTTGTACGGACGTGAGCAAAATGCGCAAAATGCATCCAATAAGCAGTATGCCAATCAATTGAGCCAAAGGCCCAGTCGTGACGGGCGCCACTCTAATGTCTGTAGTGCGCATCACACCGCAGTGATGTCATTCAACGAAGAAGGAGCCGGCCGTGCTGGTATTACTAGGATTCGCCATGATCGCGGTATTCATGGTGCTGATCATGACGAAGAAAGTGACGCCAGTGCTGGCGCTCATCATCGTTCCCACCATTTTCGGACTTTTCGCCGGCGCCGGCCTGGGCATCGGCCCCATGGTGATGGATTCCATGAAGTCCATGACCTCCACTGCCGCGCTGCTGATGTTCGCCATCATCTACTTCGGCCTGATGATCGACGTCGGGCTCTTTGACCCGCTAGTCCGGTTCATCCTGCGCAAGCTCGGCAACGACCCCGCCAAGGTGGTCCTCGGCACGGCGATCCTCGCCGCCGCGGTATCCCTGGACGGCGACGGCTCCACCACCTTCATCCTCACCACCGCCGCGATGCTGCCGGTCTACCTGCGGCTCAAGATGAGCCCCGTGGTCCTGACCTGCGTGGCCGGCCTGGCCAACGGCACCATGAACATCCTGCCCTGGGGCGGTCCCACCGCCCGCGCGGCAACCGCGCTGAAGCTCGACGTCAACGATGTCTTCGTTCCCATGATCCCGTCCCTCATTGCAGGCCTCGTTGTGGTGCTCGTCTTCTCCTGGCTGCTCGGCCTGCAGGAACGCAACCGCCTCCGCGCCGTCGCACCGGAAATCTGGGGCATCCCGGATTCAGCTGAAGCATTTGACAGCGACGCAGCCGGCACCGGTGGCGGTTCCGGAACCGGCCGCGGCCGCAAGGGTTCCGGCCCCGGCGTGAACTCGCCCGCCGGCCTCTCCCCGGAGGGATCCTCCGTGGCAGTGCTTGAACGCACCGAAAACCTTGTTGACGACCGCGACTCAGCCA
>JBKPJW010000637.1:0-7274 GCA_046730875.1 Actinomycetota bacterium
AGGACGGGAGGTCTTGACAGGCTTGCCGCTGGCGAGGGCAACGGCGATCGTCTCGGAAATGTCGTCCTCGCCTTCGCCGTAAATTTCGGCGCCCACCATGACAGGCATCGGAACCACGGTGAGTCCGCCGTCGGCAGCGAAAGCCCGGACCCAGTCGGAGGGTAGCGCGGCCGCGGAGTCGGTGACCACCGCAACCTTAACGACGGCGGCAGGAGCCGTTTCCGGAGCGGCGCCGGCCCGGGTGCCCTGCCGAAGGCGGACGAGCCGCTCACGGAGCCATAGCCAGCCTGGCGGCTCGCGTTCTGGCACGAGAGACCTCCTGCTGTCGGGACGCACGGACATTTTTCACCAGCCACGGCCGTACTGACGCCGCGTTGCTGGGCCTGGCCGCCGGCGTTTGCCGGCGGCCAGGACCATGCTGGTACGTCCGGCTAGGCCGGGACGATGTTGACCAGTTTAGGCGCCCGCACGATCACCGTGCGGAGGGCGCGGCCGTCGAGGGCTCGCTGGACGTTTTCCGACGCCAGCGCGAGTTCCCGCAGTTCGTCCTCGGAAATGTCCGGAGAAACCTCCAGGCGGTCCCGCACTTTGCCCTGCACCTGGACGATGGCGGTAACCGTGTCCTGCACCAGCAGCGCGTCATCGTGCGTGGGCCAGCCTGCGTTGGCAACCGATGCCGGGTGGCCCAGGACGTACCACAGGTCCTCGGCGGTGTACGGCGCAAACAGGCTCAGGATGACGGCAACAGCTTCCGCCGCTTCCCGGACCGCAGGGTCCGCGCCCCCGGCCCCACCGGCTGCGTCAATAGTTTTGCGGGTCGCGTTGACCAGTTCCATCAGCTTGGCGACGACCACGTTGAACTTGTTGTGGTCCAGCAGGGCCTGCGCGTCGGCAATGGTGCGGTGCGTTACGGTGCGCAGGGCACGGTCACCGGTGGTGAAGTCGACGCCTGGCGCGCTCGTGACGTCCTGGCCCAGACGCCAGGCACGGGCCAGGAACTTCGCGGAGCCCGACGGCGAGACGTCCGCCCAATCGACGTCGTCCTCCGGCGGGGAGGCGAAGATCATAGTCAGGCGAACGGCGTCAACACCGAACTTGTCCAACTGCTCGCTGAGGTCCACCCCGTTGCCCAGGGACTTGCTCATGGCCTTGCCGCCGTTGAGCACCTGCCCCTGGTTCAGCAGCGCCCGGAACGGCTCGTCGGCCTCGATCATGCCAAGGTCGTGGATAACCTTGGTGAAGAACCGCGCGTACAGCAGGTGCAGGATGGCGTGCTCGACGCCGCCGACGTACTGGCCCACGGGCATCCAGTCGTTGATCTTGGCGGGATCAAACGGGCCCTCCGTGAACTCCGGGGAGACGAAGCGCAGGAAGTACCAGGACGAGTCGACGAACGTGTCCATGGTGTCCGTGTCGCGCCTGGCCGGGCCGTGGCAGTTGGGGCATTCGACGTTGACCCATTCCTCGGCGGCCGCCAGCGGGGACGTGCCCTTCGGGGACAGGTCCTCGCCGCGCAGGTCCGCCGGCAGGGTCACGGGCAGCTGATCGTCCGGGACCGGGACCTCGCCGCAGTCCGGGCAGTGGATGATGGGGATCGGGGTGCCCCAGAACCGCTGCCGGCTGAGGAGCCAGTCACGCAGGCGGAAGTTCACGAACTTCTCGCCGGTGCCGAGCTCTCGCAGGATCTCGATGGCGGCCGGGATGGCCTCGGTCTTCGGCAGGCCGTTTAGCTGCCCGGAGTTGATCAGGGTCCCCTCGCCGCTGGTTGCAACGCCCGTAACTGCGGGGTCTTCCTCGCCGGTGTCCAGGACTGCCCGGACGGGCAGGTCAAAGGTGTTGGCGAAGTCGAGGTCGCGCTGGTCATGGGCCGGCACGGCCATAATGGCGCCCGTGCCGTAGTCGGCCAGTACGTAGTCCGCGGCCCAGACGGGCAGCTTTTCCCCATTGAGCGGGTTGGTGGCGTACCGGCCGGTGAACACGCCGGTCTTCTCGCGCTCGGTGGACTGGCGCTCGATTTCGGACAGTGCCTTGACCTGTTCGCGGTAGGCGTCCAGGGCGGCGGCGTGCTCGTCGGTGACCAGCTCGACGGCGAGCGGCGCGTCGGCGGCGACGACGAAGAACGTGGCGCCGTACAGGGTGTCCGGGCGGGTGGTGAAGACGGTGACTTCCTTGACCGGCTTGCCGCCGTCGGCCTCGATCACGAAGTTGACGTGGGCGCCCTCGGAGCGGCCGATCCAGTTCTTCTGCATGGCCAGGACGCGCTCGGGCCAGTGCCCGCGCAGTTCGTCCATGTCATCGAGCAGTCGGTCCGCGTAGTCAGTGATCTTGAAGTACCACTGGTTCAAGGACTTCTTGGTGACGGGCGTGCCGCACCGCTCGCAGGCGCCATTGACTACCTGCTCGTTCGCGAGCACGGTCTGGTCCTTGGGGCACCAGTTCACCGGCGAATCCTTGCGGTAGGCCAGTCCGCGCTCGTAGAAACGCTTGAACAGCCACTGGGTCCAGCGGTAGTACCCCGGGTCCGAGGTGTGCAGCCGGCGGGACCAGTCGGCCGAGATGGCGTAACGCTTGAATGACGCCGCCTGGGTGTCGATGTTCGCGTATGTCCACTCGCTGGGGTGCGCGTTGCGCTTGATCGCGGCGTTCTCCGCGGGCAAGCCGAAGGAGTCCCAGCCGATCGGGTGCAGCACGTCGTAGCCCTGCTGGCGCAAGTAACGGGCCACAACATCGCCCATCGCGAAGGCCTCGGCGTGACCCATGTGGAGGTCACCGGACGGATACGGGAACATGTCCAGCACGTAGCGGCGTTCCTTTGAACCGTCGTCAAGCGGCGCGAAGACCTTCAGGTCTTCCCAGACCTGCGGCCATTTGGCTTCGATCGCCGCGAAGCTGTAGGCACCTTCCTCGGGCCCCTCAGCCGCGGCTGCTGGTGATCCGGTCTGTGTTTCCGGCTGAACGCTCACTGCTGGCCTCTTCTGTTCTACACGGCCTGGTATGTCAAGCCTGTCCACTGTCAGGCCTGCCTGCCGCCAGGCCTGTTCAAAATCAAGTCTGCACTGTCATGGCCGGCTTCCGGGCCCTGACTGCTGTGCCTGCATGGTACTTCTGCTGCCCACTACCTGCCCGGACCCGAAGGGACCCCAACACACTAACCCCAGACACACAAAAGCCCCGGACACACAAAAGCCCCTCGACATGGAGGGGCCGCCGCTCGGCAATCCGAGGTCTCTTCGGGAGAGGTCTCGTCTGGGTGCCGGGCGGCTAGCTAAGCAGGAGCACAGCGCGCATAGGACCACTTTAGCCCCTCGGACAGGTTTGCGCTGAACCGGCGGCCGCGCCGCCGGGACCGTCGCGGGCCGGCCCCGCCAGCTCCCCAGGCCGCTATGTATCAAATTGTTACAACCGCCCCACCTAGGGACTGTCCGTACCTACTTTCAGTGCGGACAGACACTAATCGAGAAGTCAAAGCGATCATTCAGGTAATTCCCCGCCAAAAGCCAGAAAGTGAAGCGCTGCTACTCGGGGAACCGGGGGCCCGCGCGCCAACAATTCCACGAACTTTCCCGGAAAATTTCCATTATGGACGTCATCACTGGGAGAAGGCTGGGAAAGCTCGGTGGCGGGGCCCAGAATTTCGATCTTGCCAAACCATTCGAATGGGAACACTATTCGATAAAGATCAGCGGTTGGGATCCGTTGGGGGGATTCGCTCATGGTCTCAGGTCGAGGAGCCTGTCATGAATCACTTGCGCACTTCTTCTGTGCAACCGCCTAATGCCCTTGCCGGCCGCCGTGGCGCCGCCGGCTCCCTGGAACAGAGCTAGCCATGTTCGGCTGGATTACCCGTTTCAGTTTGCAGTTCCGCATCCTGGTTCTCGCCTTAGCCGCCGGACTCATTGCCTTCGGAGTAGTGAACGTCCCGCACACCGCTATCGACAGCATGCCCGAGTTTGCGCCCGCGCACGTCGAGATCCAGACCGAGGCCTTGGGCCTCTCAGCTGCCGAAGTTGAACAGCTCATCACCGCTCCGATGGAAGCCGACCTCCTCAATGGTGTCGCTTGGCTCGATGAAATCCGGTCCAAGTCCGTTCCCGGCCTGTCCTCGGTCGAGCTGATATTCGAGCCGGGCACTGACCTTCTGCGCGCGCGCCAGCTTGTGGCCGAACGCATGACCCAGGCCCATGCCATGCCGAACGTCTCGTCGCCCCCGCTGATCATGCAGCCGATGTCATCGACCAGCCGCGTGCTCATGATCCGGATGAGCTCCAAGGAACTCTCCGGAATCGAAATGTCGGTGCTGGCCCGATGGAAGCTCAGGCCGCGGCTGATCGGCATTCCCGGCGTGGCCAACGTTTCCATTTGGGGACAGCGTGAGCAGCAGCTGCAGGTCGAGGTCACGCCCACGCAGATGCGCGACAAGGGAATCACCCTCGAACAGATCATCAAAACCACCGGCAACGCCGTCTGGGTGTCGCCGCTGAGCTTCCTTGAGGCGTCAACTCCCGGCACGGGCGGCTTCGTTGAATCGCCGAGCCAGCGCCTGGGCATTCAGCACGTGTTGCCCATCCGGACGCCCGCGGACCTGGCCAAGGTCAGCGTCGAAGAGGCACCGACTCCCATGCAGCTGGGCGAAATCGCCCAGGTGAAGGAGGATCACCAGCCGCTGATCGGCGACGCCGTCGTCGGCCAGGATGCCGGCCTGCTGCTGGTCGTGGAGAAGTTCCCCGGAACTTCCGCCCTGCAGGTCACCAAGGACATCGAAGCTGCGCTGGCCGATATGCAGCCCGGGCTTTCCGGAATCCAGCTCGACACGTCGGTCTTCCGGCCGGCCACATTCCTGCAGGATGCCGTGGATGGTCTTGGCCTGGCACTGCTGGTGAGCCTCCTGATCGCCGTCCTGCTCTTCTGGCTGCTCTTCCGTTCCTGGCGCGTGGCTGTGATCGCCCTCGTGGCCATCACCACGACAGTTATGGCGGCTGGAGTTGTCCTCTACTTGCTGGACTCCACACTGAATATCTCGATCCTCGCCGGCATCATTCTCGGAGTTTCCGTGATCGTGGGAGACATCGTGGAGGATGTGCAGGCGCAGCGGCGCCGGCCCTTGCGCACCACCGAAACCGAGACTGATGCCACCATCAGGTTCCGAATGGTCCACCTGGTTCGCGGCGTCCGCACTCCGCTGTTCCACAGCGCCCTCATCATGGCCTTGGCGCTGGTTCCGACGCTGTTCGTCACGGGAGTCGGCGGTGCGTTCTTCCACCCGCTCTTCTGGTCCATGGCACTGACGCTTGCTGTGGCAATGCTGGTGGGCTTGTCTGTGACGCCGGTTCTGGCATACCTCCTGCTGCCCCATGAGAAGGCACGGCGGGCCGACCCGGCCGCTGTTGCCCGGGCAAGGTCCTTCTACGACCAGGCGCTGGAAAAGGGACGTTCCCGCACCGCGCTCGGCATCGTCGCGGTCGCCGTCGTGGGCCTGCTGGGCCTCGTCGCCGCTTCCCAGCTGATGCTAAACCGTGCGGTTGTACCGACGATTCCGGACAGGACGCTCCTGGTGCAGTGGGACCCCATGGCCGGCACGTCTAACGACGAGGTCCGCCGGGTGGCGTCAAAGGCGTCCGACGAGCTGCGGGCCCTCCCGGGTGTTACGGGAGTCGGCGGGCATATCGGCCGCGCCATTTCGTCCGACCAGGTCGTTGGGAACAGCTCCGCGGAACTCTGGGTATCCATCAATCCGGATGCCAACTTCAGCGAGACGGAGCAGGCGGTCCGGGACGTCGTCCAGGGCTACCCGGGTATTGCCCACAACGTGGTGAACTACTCCCAGCAGAAGATCGGCGAACAGCGCAGCAGCATGGATCCGGGATTCGCCGTCCGCGTCTTCGGGACGGACATGACTGTCCTGCGCGAGAAGGCCGAGGAGGTCCGCAAGGCCCTCGAGAAGGTCGAAGGCGTGAAGAACCCGACGATCAACGCCAGCGCCATGACGCCCGTCGTCGAAGTCGAGGTCAACCTCGAGGCGGCGCAGAAGGTCGGCATCAAGCCAGGTGACGCACGCCGCGCCGCCGCAGCACTGCTGCAGGGCATCGTGGTCGGGAACCTCTTCGAACAGCAGAAGGTGTTTGAAGTGGTAGTGCGCGGCGCGCTGGGTGTCAGGGATGACCTGACCAGCATCCGTGAACTCCTGCTCGACACCCCCAGCGGCGACCATGTCCAACTGGGCCAGATCGCCACCGTCCGTCTTGTTCCCAATGAAGCGGTGATCCTGCACGATGACACCTCGCGCCGGATCGACGTTGTAGCCGACGTCAGCGGCCGGCCGCTGGCCGATGTCCAGCGCGATATCAACGCGGCGATCGAGCAGATCCAGTTCCCCCTGGAATACCACGCCGAGATCCCCACGAAGTACAGTGAACAGCTCGCCGGCGACGCCCTGGTGCTGTGGATCGGCGCGGCCGCCCTCGTGGCAATCCTGCTCCTTCTCCAGACGGCAGTACGGAGCTGGAAGTTGGCGCTGGCGGTCTTCCTTTCCATGCCGGCCGCGCTGGCCGGGTCTGCCGTGGCAGCGTGGATCGCGGGAGGTACTGTCACAGTGCTGGCGCTGACGGCGTTTGCCGCAGTGCTCGCCATCGCTGCCCGCAATGCCGCACTGCTCTCGGCACGGACGGATGAGCTGTGGCGGGCCGCCCCGGATGAGTCCCCGGACAAGGTGGTTCTGCTGGCGGCCAGGGACCGGGTTTCGCCCATCCTGAAGGCGGCCCTGATCACGGTGGCGATCCTGATTCCGCCGGCACTCTTCGGCGGTGCCGTAGGTGGGGCACTGCTGGGGCCGATGGCCCTGATCATCGTGTGCGGCCTCATCACTACAACTCTCGTCGGGATCTTCGTACTCCCCCTGCTCGCGCTGTGGTTCGGGCCCCGGTCCGCACCGGAAGAGTGGGCCGAAGTCTACGAGGGCGAGGTTCCCGTACAGCCCGTTACGCAGGAAAAGGTGGAAGCAAAATGACCAGCCAACAGCCCCCGCGGCGCCTGCCCCTGGCGGCCGCTGTTTGTGCAGCACTTCTATTCGCGGTGCCGGCGTGCGCCCAGACGACGACGACGGTCCCCGCCGCCGTTTCAGCCAACGAGCCCGCCAAGGTGGAGAAGAACGCCGAAACAGGTATCGCCAAACTGACCTTGACCGAAAAGGGACTCGAACGCCTGGACCTGAAGACCGAGCCCGTCAAGGCGGGTACGGGAACCGACGTCGTGGTGCCCTATGCCGCGCTGCTTTATGA
>JBKPJW010000638.1:0-5237 GCA_046730875.1 Actinomycetota bacterium
GTACGGGGTGGAAACGAACAGCTGCGGGCGGCGGGCAGCCGCGGACAGGACTTCGTAGGAGCGGGCAACCGCTGCCTGGATCTCCTGTTCCGGGGTGTCCTGGTCCACCACGAGGGCGGGCTCGTCGAGCTGGATCCAGCCGGCGCCGGCGGCGGCGAGCTTCTCCAGCAGCGCGGCGTAGACCGGCAGGACGTCCTCGAGGCGGGACAGCGGGTTGAAGCCGGCCGGGGCGTCGTCGGAGGCCTTGCTCAGCAGCAGGAAGGTGACCGGGCCGACGATGTACGGGCGGGGGTGCACGCCGTTGGCGAGGGCGTATTCGAATTCTTCGACGATGCGGCTGGAGGTCAGCGCGAAGTTGGTTTCCGGGCCGATTTCCGGCACGAGGTAGTGGTAGTTGGTGTCGAACCACTTGGTCATTTCCAGCGGCTGCTGGTCCTTGTTGCCGCGGGCCAGGGTGCAGTAGCCGTCGATGTCCAGCTGGCCCTCGGCGTTGAGGAGGTTGCCGAACCGGGCCGGCACGGCGCCGAGGTGGGCTGCGGCGTCGAGCACCTGGTCGTAGTAGGAGAAGGTGCCGGGGACCGCTGCGGCCTCGGTCAGGCCCAGGCCCTGGAGGCGCCTGGCGGTGCCGAGCTGGATCTCCTTGGCGGCGGCGTCCAGGGCGGCGGCGTCGATTTTGCCGGCCCAGTAGGCCTCGACGGCCTTCTTCAGCTCGCGGCGGCGGCCGATGCGCGGGTAGCCGAGGATCGAGGCGGACGGGAAGGGAGTGGTGAGCTGTTCAGTCATGGGAAGTCCTTGAAGTTGTTCGTTGACAGGTGACGAAGGTGGGGGTGGTCAGCTGGCGAGCTGGCTGGAGGCGGCGCGCCGGGACGCATGGATCCGCCCGGCGCCGTGCCGGTTGCCGGCCTGCCGGTTGCCGCTTCGCGGCCGGGGCAGGGAGAGTTTGTCCAGCACATCCAGGGCGGCGGCGTGCTCATTGAACGTGTAGAGGTGGATGCCGGGGGCACCGGCGTCCAGGGCGGCGTTGGCGAGGTCAACCGTGGCGCCGACGCCGATCCGGATCCGCTGGGCGTCGGAATCGGCGGCCGCGAGGCGTCCGATGAGTTCAGGGTCCGGTTCCACGCCGGTCAGTTCGCCGAGGCGTGCGAGCCGGCGGAGGCTGGTCAGCGGCATCACCCCGGGAATGATCGGGATGGTCACTCCGGCCCGGCGTGCACGGGTCAGGAGGTTGGCGTACTGCTCGGTGTGGAAAAAGACCTGGGTGATGGCAAAGTCGGCGCCTGAGCGCTGCTTGGCCAGCAGGACCTCGACATCGTGCGCCTCACTCGGGGATTCCGGGTGCCGGGTCGGGTAGGCGGCAACGCCGACCGCGACCTTGCCGGCGCACAGCAGCGCCGAGCGGCGCTGCTCCACGCGGCGGATGAGTTCGATCAGGTCCTGGGCGTACCGGAGCGATCCCGGCGGCGGGGTGGCGCCGTCCTTGGGCTGGTCCCCGCGCAGGGCGAGGATGCCGCGGACCCCGACGTCGAGCAGTTCGCCGATGATCTCCGCAAGCTCCTCCGGGGAGTTCCCGACGCAGGTCAGGTGGGCCAGGGGCCGCAGCGTGGTTTCCTGCACGAGACGGTTGATGAGCTCGACGGCGGTGCTGCGGTTGGATCCGCTGGCGCCGTAAGTCACGGAAACATAATCCGGGTCCGTGGCTTCGAGTTCGCCGATGGTGGTCCAGAGCGATTCGGCAGCCGCAGGCGACCGCGGCGGGAACAGCTCGTAGGACAGCGCAACAGGGTCCGCGCCGGCAAGGTTTGGAAGGGTATCGATAAGGCTTGGTGGTGACATTTGCGTCCTTGGCTGTGAACACTACCGACAGGAAACCGGGTTTCCGGAGGACCGGAAACCGAAACGGAAACACTGCCGTCAGTGAATTGAGTTTGGGGAACACGGAGAGAACTTCAGCAGGGCGCAGCCGCGACTGTTACGCCTGAAACGAAGTTGTCCGTGAGCAAATGTCAGGCCCACATGGGGGCACCCACACCCTCCTGGACCGTCCTGGGACAGCCTTCAGCGGAGGATCGCTGACACGTTACTGAGGTAACTTGTATAGAACTCTAAGGCCCAGCCGCGGGAGCCTTCAAGTCGGCGCCCGAATTAAGACGCACCTTTACGGCTGTTTGGCGGCCCGGGCAGAATAATGTTCGCCCAAGGAGCCGTATTCGTTTCCGGCCGCCGGGGCTGCCCGGCCGCCTGTCCTCCCCATTGTCCCGGGTCAGGGCTATCCTGTTGCAATGATTCAGCTTCCAGCCAGTTACCAGGAGTATCTCGCCGGCAAGAGCGAGAGTTTCATCAACACCGTCCGGCCGGTGCTCATGCAGTCAGCCGCGGACCGGCTTCACGGGGTGCGGGTGGTCTTCCATCCGCACGATCATCAGGCGCACCTCGACGACACCATCCCCTACGGGACGGTCGTGGAGGACATCGACTGAGGCATGCAGGCTCATTGATGCCGCGGCACACAGCCTGGGCTGACGCGGCCTGAAGCGCGCAGGCTCACTGGGCGCCAGCCGCCGGGCCGGTCAGCCTCCGAGAAGGAGCCGCTGGGAGCGCGGCGCCAGGGTGTGTTCCAGCACCAGGCAGGCCGCGCCGACGGCGCCGACGTCCTCCCCCACGCCGGTGCCCACCACTTCGATGCCGTGAATTTTCCGGGTTGCACTGTTCGCGTCAATCAGACCGGGGATCAGCTCCAGGTACGCCGCTGACAGGCACGTCCAGAACGGGCCGCCGAACACCACGCGGTCCACGTCCAGGACGTTGGTGACGGCCGAAACCGCACGGGCCACCAACACAGCGGATCCCCGAATGATTTCTGTAGCCTGTTCGTTGCCGCCTTCGGCGATCGCGCACAACTCCGCAAACCGCTCCTGGACGGCCGGCGCGCTCCGGTCCTCGCGCGAACCATCCAGCACTCCCGCCGCCTCGGCCCGGGCCACGAGGACCTGCGGAATGGCGGAGGACTTCACGCAGCCGCGCTGTCCGCAGTCGCAAAGGGCGCCGTCCGGGTCCACGATGATGTGCCCGATTTCCCCGGCGTTGCCCGAGGTCCCCCGGACGACTTCATCGTTGAGGACGATCCCGCAGCCGATACCGGTCCCCATATACATGAAGACAAAGCTGCCTTCCCCGCTGGGACCGCCGGCCCAGGTTTCGGCCACGGCCGCGCTGGTGACGTCCTTGTCCATCAGCGTGGACAGGCCGGTGGCCTCGGCGAGGGCGTCCCTGAGCCCGACGTGGTCCCAGCCCGGCAGCAGCGGCGGGTCGACGACGGCGCCCTCGTTGAGGTCAATGGGGCCCGGCGACGCTACCCCGAGCCCGGCGATGCGGTCCGCGGCCACCCCGGAATCCAGGATGAGCCTCTTGATTTCGTCCGCGATGGTGTCAATGACCGCCCGCGGGTCGGTGCCGGGCGGGGTGGTGATCCTTGAGTGCCTGACGACGGCGCCAAGCAGGTCCAGCACGACGAACGTGAGCAGGGCCGGGTCCAGGTGGACGCCCACGGCATACATGCCTGCGGGATTGAGCCGGAGCATGGTCCTTGGCTTGCCCGGGCCGGTGCCTTCTTTGCCTGCCTCGACAATGAGGTGCTGGTCCAGGAGCCGACGGGAAATATTGGATATGGTTTGTGGCGACAGCCCGACGATCTGGGCAAGCTCCACGCGGCTCAGGCCGCCCGGCGTGCGACGGATGGCGTCGAGGATGACCGTGAGGTTGAAGTCCCCCATCTTAGGTAGGTTGGTCCCCCGCCTCGGCGAGGGTTGCCGGATCTCGGTCACTGATACCTCTAAACGTCTTCGGCCATGCACAGCACTTGTCAAAATCGTACGTTACGTGCAGGCGGGCGCCCACACTTCTGTGTTTCAGGCCCGGTGTTTCGTCCGTTAGGGGCGCCGCATGCTGGCCGTCACGGTGAACTTCGGATTCCTGCCGACCTCGCGCGTGGGGCCGATGAGGCGTTCGAGTGCCGGCCGGTAGTGCAGGTGGCTGTTGAACACGGTCCAGAGTTCCCCGCCCGGTGCGAGCACCCTGCCGGCTGCTTCGATCAGCTTGATCCCTGCGCCGGAATGGACGGCGGCTTCAAGATGGAAGGGCGGGTTGAGCAGGATCAGGTCCGCGCTGGCGTCCGGCAGGGAGCTCATGGCGTCGTCCTGGCGGACATCGATCCGGCCGCCCAGGCCGTTCGCGCGGGACGTGGCGAGGGCTGAGTCGACGGCGGCGGCGGACCGGTCAGTCGCGGTGACGCGGGCGCCGGGGTTGCCGCGGGCGTACATCGCGGCCAGGATTCCGGTGCCGCAGCCCAGGTCAACAGCATGCGTGGCGCGCGGCATCGCAGGCAGGAAGTCCAGCAGGAACCTGGTTCCGATATCCAGTCCGGTGCCGGCGAAGACGGCGCCGCGTGCGCAGACCGCGAGCCCCAGCTCGTCATTGACCTCCGTGATCGGAAAGGGCGGAGCAACCGGGACCGGTTTGGGGCGCCGGGCCAGCAGGAGCCGTGATTTCTGCCGGGCCAGCTGGGGCTGGACGTCCTCGAAGTAGCGCGCCAGCACGGCGTTCATCCCCAGGCTCATGTGCTTGACGCGTCCGCCGGCGAGCAGCACGACGTCGGGTGCAGCGTAGCGGGCGACGGCGTCGGCGATTTCCTCGAGTTCCGCCAGGGACCTGGGCAATTGGAGCAGTACCAGGGTTGCGCCGTCGAACAGGGCGGCCCCCAGCGGGAAGTGTTCGAAACCTGCGTCGAGAGACAGCGCTTCGGCGTTCGCCCGAAGCGCCCGCTCACCGGTGATGAGGTCCTGATGGACCCGGACAGTGTGCTCCCCGAGCGTCCCTGCCCCGAGCGTCAGTGCGCCGAGCGTGAGGGCCCCGTACCGGTCCCCCACAACCGCTAGCCGCCCGCCGGGCGGCAGCATCCCGGCCGCATGCATCTCAAGGGAAGAGTCCAGCAGGAGTCTGTCCGTGGCATCCCAGGCCTGCAGGTTGGCGGCCTCGACGTCCGGGAATCTTCTCAGCCGGGCAAAGAGGGATTCAAAGTTGTTGTCCGCCACGCGCGTTGTGCCGCCGTTTCTTCTTGGGTGAGTTGCCGGGGTCTTCTTGCAAAAACTTTATTACTTATCCCGGGCCGGTGAGCAGTGGAACGATTCCCGCCACCGCGGCCCGGCCTGCACGGTTGGCGCCGATGGTGGACGACGACGGCC
>JBKPJW010000639.1:0-1534 GCA_046730875.1 Actinomycetota bacterium
GGGCGGTAGCGCAGGACGAGTCCGTTCCGGGTGAGTTCATCGGCGATGGCCAAGACCGTGGCACGCACGCGTGGATCATTGGCGGGCAGGAACCGGACGAGCGGGACAAGGAGCAGCGAGGCATCGAGGTTCGTGGTGCCGTAGGACTGGACGAACACTCCGCGATCGTCCAGGCCGTTGCGGCAGATGTCCTCGCGGATCTCCTCCGCGATTGTGTCCCATTTCCGGGCGTAATCGGCCTGGCCGTGCAGCCGCGCCAACCGGGCGCCGCGATCCAGGGCGACCCAGCACATGAGCTTGGAGGAGGTGAAGTGCTGCGGTTCGCCACGGACCTCCCAGATGCCGTGATCGGTGTCCCGCCAGTGCGAGGCGGCCTGCTCGACCTGGCGGAGCAGGACGGGCCATAGCGGCTCGGGGAGCTGGTCACGGGACTTGGTATGGAGGTAAACGGAGTCCAGCATCGTGCCCCAGACGTCGAGCTGCCGCTGGTGGACCGCCGCGTTGCCGATCCGGACGGGGCGGGCCCCGTCGTAGCCGCCGAGTCCCTCAACCATGGACTCGGGCAGGTCCCTTTCGCCGCCGACGCCGTACATGAGCTGCAGGTCGTCCTCGGCGGCAACGTCGCGGATGAAGGAGAAGAAGTCGTCGGCCTCCCGGTCCAGGCCGAGGGTATAAAGGGCCCACAGCGCGAAGGTGGAGTCTCGCACCCACGTGTACCGGTAGTCCCAGTTTCGCTCTCCCCCGGGCGTCTCGGGTAGCGACGTGGTGGGCGCGGCGATCAGCGCTCCGGTCGGCGCGTAGGTGAGCCCTTTCAACGTCAGCGCGCTGCGTTGAAGCTCCTCCCGCCACGGGTGGTCCGGGAACTCCCCCACCGTGATCCACTGCCGCCAGAACTCGGTAGTCTGCCACTGCTTCTGGGTGGCTTCCTCCCATGTCCTCGGTGGAGGCAGCGATGTCCAGGAGAGTGCGATGAAAGCCTGCTCGCCCTCGGTCATCTGGCTGCGAATGATCGCAATGGAGTCCTCGATGCCCAGCCGTCGGTCGGTGGTCAGACGCAGCACCGGATCCCCCTCATCGCCGCTGACGGTCACGGCCTCTCCGTATCCGGGACTGGAGAACTCCCACCGTGCCCGGCGCCGGCCGTAGTCGAAGACCGGCTCGCACAGCACGGACAGTTCAACTGCACCGTTGACGCACCGGACGGTGCGCAGCAGGCAATGCTCCGCCTCGTAGTTCGTCGGCGGGCGGCGGTACCGGCCGGCCCTCTCGTCGGTGTGGTGCCACGGACCCATCACCAGGGCATCCCTCACGATCATCCAGCCCGTCCTGGTCTGCCAAGTGGTCTCCAGGATCAGGCTGCCGGGGAGATAGCGGCGCGCAGTGGGCTCCCGGACGCCGTACGGAGCCACCTTGAAACCGCCCGCGGCCCGGTCAAGCATGGTGGAAAACGCACTCGGTGAATCGTGACGCGGCAGGCACATCCACTCCACCTGCCCGCTCGGGGCGATAAGGCAGTTGGCCTCACAGTCGGACA
>JBKPJW010000640.1:0-6732 GCA_046730875.1 Actinomycetota bacterium
CGCTGGTGGCCCCCCCCGGCCGGGGGGCCCACCCCGGCGGGCCCCGCCGCCTCGGGCCGCGGGGCCGCCGCCGCCGGGCCCCCCACGGCTCCCTGGGTGCGCCCCCCGGATGAGGGTTTCCGCTGAAATGTAGGGCTACTCGGACTTGAACCGAGGACCTTAGGATTATGAGTCCCGCGCTCTAACCAGCTGAGCTATAGCCCCGTGCGCCCGGAGCCAGGCGCGGCCCGCGGTGGGCCGGACAGGATACGGGCAAAAACACTCTAGCAATAGTAGACGCCATCACGCGCGCAGGCGGCCACCGACCAGCGGAGACCGGCAGCTTGCCTAGACGACGAGGTCGTCGTAGCTTGCGCCGCGGTAGATGTCCTCAAACGTCTGGAGCGTGCGCTTGATGCTGTGGTTCTCCACCATTTCGCGGCTGGTCTTCCCCATCGCCTCACGCTCGTCGAGGGGCAGCGAGAACACGCGCGCCAACTTCGCGGCGAGGTCATCCCTGTCGTTGGGCGTGAAGAGGTAGCCGTTCTCCCCGTCGTGCACCAGGTGCGGCAGCGCCATGGCGTTCGCCAGCAGGACAGGGGTCGAGGCCGACATCGCTTCCAGCGTCACGAGGGACTGAAGTTCTGCCGTTCCGGGCATGCAGAAGACATCGGCCGCGATGTAGGCCCTGCGGAGGTCGGCGTCGCTGGCCAGGCCCAGGAATCTGACCCTGTCCGTCAGCCCGAGTCGGGCGACCTGGGCTTCGAGGGCCGGGCGGACTTCCCCGCCGCCGACGATTTCCAGGTGGATGTCCAGGTCCCTGGGAGTCCTGGCGACGGCGTCGATCAGCACGTCCACGTGTTTCTCCTCGGCCAGCCGGCCGACGAAAAGTGCGGTGGGGCTGGCGTGACGTTCCAGGGTCTCGTCGGGACCCAGTTCGTAGGCTGCGGCGTCGATGCCGTTGGAAAGCGGCAGGACCTTGCGGAGGAAGGCGTGCTGGTGCATGGCTTTGGCGGCGAGCGGCGTCGGCGTGGTCACGACGTCGGCCTGGCCCATGACCTTGCCCATGTCCTTCCAGGAGATCCGGCCAATGATGTCTTTGAACCACTGTGGGAACGGCAGGAAGGGGTTCAGGTTCTCCGGCATGAAGTGGTTTGTCGCCACCACGCGGATACCGCGCCTCACAGCTTCGTAGAGGACGTGCTCGCCGATCATGTAATGGCTCTGAATGTGCACAACGTCCGGCTGGATCCGGTCGAACAGGAGCCCGATTTCCTTCTTGATCTCCCAAGGGAACGTGACCCGGAAGTACTCGTGCGTGGGCACGGAATGGGAGCGAAGGCGGTGCACAGTGGCCTCGTCGCTGAACTCGCTGAAGCTCGGGCCTTTTCCGGGACGGCATGCAAGGACATGCACGTCGTGTCCGCGGGCTGTCATTCCCTTCGCGAGTCGGTAGCCGAACTGGGCGGCCCCGTTGACGTGGGGCGGGTACGTGTCAGCGGCAATCAGGATAGTCAGCGGGGGCTGGTTGTCGGACTTGGTCACGTGAAGGGCTCCTGGTGGTCGCTGTGCGGACAGCTGGGTCAATGGCGGGCCGGCCGGCGGTCGGCGCAGGCGCGCCGGGCCCGCAGCCGAAGTCTGGACAGACGCCCTAGGACCTGCCCGCGGCCTTCCGCGCGTCTTTCTTGCGCTTGGTGACTTCCGGGTGGTGCCTGGAGAGGGCTATGACTCCCACGATAGCAAGCAATGCGGCCGTCCCCATGGCAATAGCCGTCACGGCCTGGACGTCCGGGCGCAGTTCGCCCAGAATCACGATGCCGATCCCGATGCCCACAATGGGGTCGATCACGGTCAATCCCGCGATCACGAGGTCCGGCGGTCCGCTGGAGTAGGCGTTCTGCACAAACCAGGATCCCAGAACGCCGGCAGCAATAATCGCAACGGCGCTGTACCACGGCACATTCAGCAGGAACTGGCCGTTCGGATCGAGCAAATGCCTGCCGATGATGCGGGTGAGGACAGCCACGAAGCCGAACAGGACCCCGGCGCCGAGAATATAGACGAAGGCGCTCATGCGGTGCCTGAACAGGACGGCAAGCGTGCCGAAGAGCCCCACAGCCAGGGCCAGGAGCAGCACGATGGTCAGTTCGTCCTCGGCGCTGACGTTGTGGTTCTCCTGGGTCGCGTTGACAGCCAGCAGCACGAACAGGGCCGAGCCGGTCACGCAGGCAGAGATCGCCACGACAGTTGCCCGGTTCATGCTCAGGCCCTGGTCCTTGGTATTGACCACGGTGGTGATGACCAGCGCGATCGCGCCGATCGGCTGCACAACGGTCAAGGGCGCCATCACGAGGGCGACGGCGTTCATCGCCATCCCGACGCAGAGCAATATGAGCCCGAAAACCCATCGCGGATTGCGCGCGAGCCGCAACATGCCGTGACTGTTCAGCGCCAGGCCGCCGGTATCGGCCTTGACCGCGCTGCCCTGGCGCTGCGCGCCAAAGGCAAGGCAGAAGGCGCCGAGGACCGCAAGCAAAACCGCAAGCCAGACCATCAGCGGGGGCCGCCGTCGTGCGCGCGCAGCTGCCTGCCCTTGCCGATGATGGCCCGGACGTAGTTATAGGCGGCGATCCAGTGCCCCACCAGGCCCAGGCCGAGGAAGACCCACGCGACCGCCGCGTAGACGTCCGCGGCGGGCACGGGAAGTTTGGACAACACCAGCAGCGGTGTGCCCACCAGCAGCAGGCCCGTCCGGATCTTGCCGATGCGGCTCACCGGCAGGTCCGGGTGGCCGTGGAAATAGAACAGTGACAGGCCCAGCAGGACCGCATCCGGGATCAGCAGCGCGGCGAGGTACCACCACTCGACGACGCCGGCGATAACAAGGGTCACGGCAACGGCGATCAGCGAGAGCCTGTCGGCAATGGGGTCCATGACGCGCCCGAGATTGGACATCTGATTGAAGCGGCGGGCAATGTAGCCGTCCACCCAGTCGGTGCTGGCCATGATCGCGAGCACGAGGGCGCCGTAGCCATACTCCTGCTCCGCGAGAACCAGCCAGATGAAGAGTGGAACGCCAAGGAAGCGCACCACGGTCAGGATATTTGGAATCGTGAAGACCGCGTCGCGGTGGACGAGAGGCTGCCCGGGACGGGCGCCAGCGCCGATGAACTTCATCGATTCCCCCCTTCCGTGGACGGCAACGGTTTGGCGTTTCGGTTCAGGGGCTGTCTAGCCCTTGATCAGCCGGCGCACCAGAACGGCCAGGGCCGCCGCCGCCGCGGCCAGCACAGCAAGGGGCTTCCAGCGCTCCTTGATCTGCCCGGTCAGGTCCTGCCCCTCAAAGGATGTGGACATCGACTGCGCCGAGGACCGGGCTGAAGAGCGGAGGCCGGCGATCTTGTCGTTGAGCTGCTCCATCCCGTCCTGCAGCCGGGCCCGGGTGGCGGCCAGCAAGGCCTCGGCCTGGGTTTTGACATCGAGTTCCCGGCCGAGGTCATCCCGCACGCCGGTGAGGTGTGTGCGCCGTTGAACCAGTCGGAGTCGCAGTTCGGCCTCTGTGGGGGCGGGTCCCAACTCGGGCTGCGCGGCAGCCTTGGCTTCCTTTTCCGCCTTTGCCCTGGCGGCTTCGGCTTCCTTGGCGGCCTTCGCAGCTTTGTACTGTTCGGAGTTCGGATCCAGGATGGCTGCGTCGAACGCGGAGCCTTCCTTGGCGATGCCGAGATCGTACTTGAGTCCCCGGATTGTGTCCTCGGGAACCAGCGGCATGACCGCTTTGAACTTCCTCACCCCGATGAGCGCCCCGATCGCGGCGATGATCAGGCAGACTGCGCAAACCAGCAACGCGGCGAGCCACGCCGGCATGATGGTGGCCAGGCCCATGATCGCGGCAACCATTAGACCGATCACCAGGAGCAAGACGAAGACCGCGGCGACGGCGAAGAAGGCGCCGGCAACACCAAGCTGCTTCGCCTTCCGCTGGATTTCGGCCTTGGCCAAAGCAATCTCGTCATTGAGCTGGCGGGGCGCCAGCTTGAAGATCATCTTCAAGGTTTTCGGCAGCGCAGTAATGCGCAACCCGCTGCCTGTCCCGCCGCTGTGACGTCCGCTCATCGGTCCCCGCCTAACTGGTGCCATCCGTCGATCCGCTCGCGCGGGATTGCCGGGTCTGGACAGCTTCGCACAGACCCCGGTGTCAAAACTAACATTTCGGCTCTTGGGAGGCCCTTTCGGGGAAGGTGTGGCGCGCCCGCGGAACCACCGGCCGGCCGCCCCTGCGGGCCCTAGGATGGACCTCTGTGAGTACACCCCCCAATCCCGGTGATTCCCTGAGCCGGCGTCGCAAATTCCTCTACATCCTGACGCTCGGCGCCCTGACAGCCCTTGGGCCGTTCACTGTGGATCTGTACCTGCCCGCGTTCCCTGCCCTGGAAGAAAGCCTCGGCGTCTCCGAGGCTGCCGTGCAGTTGACGCTCACCGGGACCACCGTGGGGTTCGCGCTGGGACAGCTGGTCGTGGGGCCGCTGAGCGATAAGTTCGGCCGGCGGCTGCCGCTGATCCTGGCGACGGCGGTCCACATCACCGCCTCCCTGGGCGCCGCCCAGTCAACGGATATCGCAACACTCGGCTTCTTCCGTGTCCTCATGGGCATCGGGGCCGCCGGCGGCGGGGTTGTGGCCATGGCCATGGTCCGTGACCTGTTCACCGGCTTCGCGATGGTTCGGATGTTCTCGCGGATGGCCCTGGTCAACGGCCTGGCCCCGATCCTCGCCCCCGTCATCGGCTCCCAACTGCTGCTGCTGATGCCTTGGCCCGGTATCTTCTTGTTCCTGGCCGCCTACGGGACCTGTGTCATCATCGCCGCCCTGTTCGTGATCCGGGAAACGCTGCCCCCGGAGATGCGCGGCAAGTCCGGGATGACCGCGCGCCAGCGCTACAAGGTGCTGTTCTCCGACCGGATCTTTGTGGGCCTGCTGCTGGTCGGTGGCATGAACTTTGCGGGCCTCTTCGCCTATCTTTCCGCCTCCCCGTTCCTGTTCCAGAATGTCTACGGCTTCACACCCCAGCAGTACGGCCTGCTTTTCGGCATCAACTCCCTGGGCATCGTGGCCGGGGTGCAGACCAGCGCAAGGCTCATCAGGCGCGTCGGGCCGCAGTGGATCCTGGCCTGCTCCACGGCCTGGATGTTCCTCATGGCCGTCCTGATAGTTGTCTTCGACCAGCTGGGGTTCGGGCTGTGGGGCGTCCTGGTGCCGCTATGGTTCTACATCCTCGGCGCCGGCTTCACCTTCCCCACCGTGCAGGTCCTGGCCCTGGCCAAGCACGGCGCCCAGGCCGGTACCGCGGCGTCCCTTCTTGGCGCGGCGACGTTCATGATGGCGGGCCTGGTCTCTCCCGTGGTCGGCTGGCTCGGCGTCGGGTCCGCCACACCCATGGGTGCCGTCCAGGCCGTCTGCATCCTGCTGGCAGCCGCCGCGCTGTGGCTGGTTGTACGGCCCAGCACCGTTCCTCCGATCCAGTAGGGCGGGGGCGCGCGGCCGGGCGGGAGGGACATGCCCATTCTTCGCGCCCTCGCCGGGACGTGCCGGCCGGGCGGGAGGGACACGCCCATTCTTCGCGCCCTCGCCGGGACATGCCCACTGTTCGCGCCCTCGCCGGGACATGCCCATTGTTCGCGTCTGTGCCGGCCGGACATGCCCATTCTTGCGCCCAGGCCGCGACATGCCCATTCTTCGCGGCCGCGCCGGGACGTGCCGGCAGGACATGCCCTCTGATCGCGCCCTCGCCGCGACATGCCCGTCCTTCGCGCCCGTGCCGGCAGGACATGCCCTCTGATCGCGCCCTCGCCGCGACATGCCCGTCCTTCGCGCCCGTGCCGGGACGTGCCGGCAGGACATGCCCACTGTTCGCGCCCTCGCCGGGACATGCCCGTTCTTCGCGCCCGTGCCGGCAGGACATGCCCATTCTTCTCACTAAGGACCGGGCACGTTGGCATCATGCCCATCCGCCGGCTCCAGCATTGAACATGTCCCCGGGCGCCCAACGGAACAGACCGCGTCGGGGCGAAATGACCAAGGGACATGCCCCTTGTTCGCGCCTGTGTCGGCCGGACATGCCCACTGTTCGCGGCAAGGACCGGACACGTTGGCATCATGCCCATCCGCCGGAATGAGCACTGAGCATGTCCCCGGGTGCGGCGAAAACTGTTGCCTTTCAATGTGACCGTTCGCCTGCGTCGCCCGGCATGCTGGCGCCCTGTTCGAGGTCTGCGGCGGGCGATAAAGTTGATTTATGCCCGACCGGCACAAACATGAGCCTCTCCCGGCCACGTGGCAGCGGTGCGACGCCGGAATCCTGCCCTTGTGGTGGGATCGCCTGTGCAGTCAGACGAGCCCGCAGTCAGCGGCCATGTTCGCCTCCGGGCTGTTCACCGAGGACCGGCGCCGCCCGATTGCCCAGTGGTACAACCCCGCCTATGACTCCGCCCTCCTGGTGGCCCCGGAAACGTCGCCGGAGTGGCCGGTACAGCGGTTCGCCATCTTCTATGCGCCCCCGGGCGGCGGATTCACCCAGGTGCATTCTGCGCCGCATGAATGGCACCCGCGTGAGCCGCGGAAGTCCCCTACCGAAAGGGAGGCATTCGAAGCCGCCGTAGCCGAGGCCCAGCGCTTCCTCCAGGTGGAAATGTACTTCGTCTGAGTCCGGGCGCTGAAAGCCCAGGATAAGCGCCCGCCCGGTGAACGGACCGGCAAA
>JBKPJW010000641.1:0-2907 GCA_046730875.1 Actinomycetota bacterium
GTCGTGAGCTGTTCCAGGTCCGGGCCCAGCGGGCTGGCGCCCGCCGGGCCGTAACCGCGCAGCCGCCAGGTCAGCCAGTCATGGGGCAGCGCGACGGCCGCCACCCGGTCCGCCAGTTCCGGTTCGTGGTCCCGGACCCAGCGGACCTTCGTGATGGTGAAGGAGGCCACCGGGACCAGCCCGGTCCTTCGGGCAAAGTCCTCCGCCCCCACTTCGTCGGTAAGGGCGGCCGCGGCCCCGGCCGATCGCGTGTCATTCCAGAGCAGCGCCGGCCGCACCACCTCCCCCGCGTGGTCCAGCAGCACCATGCCGTGCTGCTGGCCCCCCACCGAGAGCGCGCTGACATCCGCGAGCCCGCCGGCGTCGTCGAACGCTGCGGACAAAGCCCGCCACCAGTGGTCGGGGTGCACTTCCGTGCCGTCCGGGTGGGCGGCCCGGCCTTCACGGACCAGCGTGCCGCTGCCGGCATCCAGGACCACCACCTTGCAGCTTTGGGTGGAGGAGTCGACGCCGGCAACGAGTGTCATGGGAGCGGCCGTCACGGGATCAGCGGGCGCCGAGCAGGTGCTCGATGAAGAGCTGCTGCAGCTTCACGAAACCGAAGCCCTTGCCGCCGAAGTAGGCGTCGACGTCGAAGTCCTCGTAGGAAGCACGGTCGGCGCGCAGCTGCTCATAGCCTTCGCCCGGGTTCAGCGTGGGTTCGTTGATTTCCGCCACGCGCGAGGCCTGCAGCGCGGCCTGCACCTCGGGGTCGGCGCGGAAGGCCTTGGCGCGTTCCTTGAGCAGCAGGTAGGTCTGCATGTTGGCGGCCGCGGAGTCCCACACGCCGTCGATGTCCTCGGTGCGGCTGGGCTTGTAGTCGAAGTGGCGCGGCCCGGTGTAGGCGGGACCGCCGTCGGGGCCGCCGTTTTCGAGCAGGTCCACCAGGGAGAAGGCGTTCTGCAGGTCGCCGTGGCCGAACACGAGGTCCTGGTCGAACTTGATGCTGCGCTGGCCGTTGAGGTCGATGTGGAAGAGCTTGCCCTGGTAGAGCGCCTGGGCGATCCCGTGGGTGAAGTTCAGGCCCGCCATCTGCTCGTGCCCGGTTTCGGGGTTGATGCCCACCAGCTCGGGGCGCTCGAGCGTTTCGATGAACGCCAGGGCGTGGCCCAGCGTGGGCAGCAGAATGTCGCCGCGGGGTTCGTTGGGCTTGGGCTCGATCGCGAACCGGATGTTGTAGCCCTTGTCCGTGACGTAGTCGCCCAACAGGTTCACGGCCTCCCGGTAACGTTCCAGGGCGCCTCGAATGTCCTTCGCTGCGTCATATTCGCTGCCTTCACGCCCGCCCCACATGACGAAGGTTTCGGCACCGAGCTCGGCGGCGAGGTCGATGTTGTCCAGCACCTTCCGGAGGGCGAAGCGCCGGACGCCGCGGTCGTTGCTGGTGAAGCCGCCGTCCTTGAAGACGGGGTGGCTGAACAGGTTGGTGGTGACCATCGGGACGATCATCCCGGTGGACTTCAGTGCGCCAGTTAGCCGGTCGATTTCGCGCTGGCGGTCGGCGGCGGAGCAGCCGAAGGGAAAGAGGTCGTTGTCATGGAAGGTGATGCCGTAGGCGCCGAGGTCGCTGAGCCTGTTGACGGCCTCGACCGTGTCCAGCGGCGGGCGGGTCGCTGAGCCGAACTGGTCCTGCGCCTCCCAGCCCACCGTCCAGAGGCCGAAGGAAAACTTGTCTTCACGGGTGGGCTGAATCGCCATTGAATTCTCCGAAAGTAGATGCGGTTGCTGACTGCGTGTGACTGGCGTGGAGCGGGTGAACTAAAAATGTTCTATACACAAACATATTACGAATTTATGTGGTGTCAACCACACGCCCCAGGGGCGAGCGGTTTGGTTTCGCAGGATCCCTAGCGATTTACCTGCTCGGCTGTTATGTTGTGGTTAACAGCAAATGGCGCGGCAGACCTGACTCGGTCAGGCGCAGGTCAGGTACAAAGGTCGTCGAGTGAAGGATCCAACCGTGATTGACCAGATGGTGACCGAACGCAACTGGGCGGGGAACTACGGCTACCAGGCAGCGCGGATAGCCCACCCGGCCAGCTTCGCGGAGCTGCAGGACCTGGTGGCCGGCGCCCCGAAGGTCCGCGCCCTGGGATCCCGCCACTCATTCAACGACATTGCAGACACCGCCGGGACACTGGTGGTGCTGGATAGACTCGAGGCCGGTATCAGCATTGACCGCCAGAACCTCACCGTTACCGTCAGCGCCGGCACGCGCTACGGGACGCTCGCGGCGGAGCTCCAGCGCCACGGCTTCGCCCTGCACAACCTCGCCTCGCTGCCGCACATCTCGGTAGCGGGAGCTGTCGCCACCGCCACGCACGGCTCCGGCGACCGCAACGGCAATCTCGCCACGGCCGTGACGGCGCTCGAGCTGGTCAGTGCCGACGGCACGGTGGTCACCGCCCGCCGCGGCGACCCCGATTTCGCCGGCATGGTGGTGGGACTGGGCGCGTTGGGCATCGTCAGCCGCCTCACGCTGGATATCGAACCGAGCTTCGAGATAGCCCAGAGTGTCTTTGAAGGCCTGGACTGGGACCAGGTCCTGGAAAGTTTCGACGTCCTGACGTCCTGTGCCTACAGCGTGAGCCTGTTCACCGACTGGAGCGGGGCGAGGGTGGGCCAGGCGTGGCTCAAGAACCGCACGGACCGGGCCGTACTGCCCGCCGGCCTGCCGGAATTCTTCTCCGGCACGCCGGCCACCCAGGCCCGGCACCCGCTTCCCGGAGTGTCCGGGAGCAACTGCACCGAGCAGCTCGGCCTTCCCGGGCCGTGGGCTGACAGGCTCGCCCACTTCCGGATGGAATTCACCCCCAGCCAGGGAGACGAGCTCCAAAGCGAATACCTTCTCCCCCGGGAGCACGCCGT
>JBKPJW010000642.1:0-6293 GCA_046730875.1 Actinomycetota bacterium
GGCATGGCCCGCCACGGCGGCGGCGCGTTCTCCGGCAAGGATCCGTCCAAGGTGGACCGCTCGGCCGCCTACGCCATGCGCTGGGTCGCCAAGAATGTCGTGGCTGCCGGCCTCGCCAAGCGCGCCGAGATCCAGATCGCCTACGCGATCGGCCAGGCCCGCCCGGTGGGCACCTACGTTGAGACGTTCGGAACTGAAACTGTCGATCCGGCGCGGATCAGCGCGGCGATCGCCGAGATCTTCGACCTGCGCCCGCGTGCCATCATCGACGCCCTGGACCTCAAACGCCCGATCTACGCCAAGACCGCGGCGCACGGACACTTTGGCCGCGAGGACCCGGACTTCACCTGGGAACGCCTGGACCGGGTGGACGAACTGAAGGCGTTCTTCAACGCCTAAGACCCGCAGCCACGCTGGCGTCGAAGATGTTTGTCATCACGCTTTCTCAGGGCAGGCTGTCAGGGCGCGTTGTCAGGGCACTTTGTCAGCGCGTTTTTGTCAGTGCCGTGTGATCTGCTGTAGCCAGGCCGCCTTCCGGGGGCCTGGCTACAGCCGTCTGGAAGCCAGTCTGGGTTGTGAGTGACCCAGTGTGAGTGACGTGGCTTGTGAGTGACCCAGTGTAAGTCGATGTAGCAACGATCCTGAGGGGAGGTACGGGCCGTGAGTTCCTATCCGGCCGGCAGCGCGTCCGGCGAACCCCGTCAGCTGTCCCTGCTCCAGGGCTTTCCCGCCTCCGCCGCCGAAGCATCCGGGCCCGCCCTTGCCGCGGCACTGCCGGTGGCGCGGGTGCTGATCGAATCCTCGCTGCCACACCTGGACCGGCCCTTTGACTACAGCGTCCCTGCCACCCTCGACGCCCAGGCACGCCCTGGAGTGCGGGTCAAGGTCAAGTTCAACGGCCAGGAACTGGCAGGCTTCCTTCTGGAGCGCACAGCCGGGTCGGACGCGGGCCACCCCCTTGTTCCGCTGCACAAGGTGGTCTCGCCTGTCCCCGTCCTGACCCCCGCGGTGGCCGAGCTCGCCGGCAGGATCGCCGCGCGCTACGCCGGAACTGTCAGTGATGTCCTGCGCGTTGCCGTGCCGCCGCGAATGGCCAAACTGGAAAAGGAACTCGCGCCGGACGGCTGGCTCGATCCGGAGCTGGCCCGCCCGGAGTCGGCTGGAGACGAGCTGGCCCGCCCGGAGTTGGCTGGAGAGGAGCTGGCTAAGCAGGGGCCTGCCGTGTCGCCTCAACCGCCGACCGTCGGTAGCGTCTGGGCCTCGTACCGCAACGGTCCGGCGTTCCTGGCCCACCTCGGTGCGGGGGAGTCACCTCGGGCCGTGCTGACCGCCCTCCAGGGGTACGGGTCGGCCGGCTGGCCGCGGATGATCGCGGAAGCCGTGGCCGCGGTCCGCAACTCTGGCCGGGGCGCCGTCGTCGTGGTGCCTGACTACAGGGACCTGGACCGGGTGGAGGCTGCGCTCCTGGACCTCCTGCCGGCCGGGGACGTTGCCCGGCTCACCGCGGACGACGGCCAGACGCCGCGTTACCGCAGTTTCCTGCGCGTCCTCAGCGGCGCTGCCGGCGTCGCCGTGGGCACGCGCTCGGCCGCCTACGCGCCGGTGCAGAACCTTGGGCTCGTGGTCTGCTGGGACGACGGCGACGACCTCCACATCGAACAGCGCTCCCCGTACGCCCACTCCCGCGAAGTCCTCCTGCTCCGAGCAGGCCAGGAAGGCGCCGCGTGCCTGCTCGCGGCGCATTCACGCAGCACGGAAACGGAACGGCTGGTGGCCTCGGGCTGGGCGCAGGCCGTGGAAGCGGAGCGAACCGTCCTCCGGCGGACGGTCCCGCGCGTGCTGAACACGGCCGACAGCTTCGAACTCGAACGTGACCCGCTTGCCCGCATCGCCCGCCTCCCGGGCGCGGCCTGGCGGGCCGCCAAGGAAGGCCTGGAACGCGGTCCGGTGCTCGTCCAGGTGGCCCGGGCCGGCTACGCCCCCTCGCTCGTGTGCGAAACCTGCCGCGAACCCGCGCGCTGCACCGCCTGCAGCGGACCCCTGGCGATCGCCGGTTCAAGCGGGAGCAGCGCCGTGCCGCAGTGCCGCTGGTGCTCCGCCCCTGCCCCGGCATGGCGCTGCACCACATGCAACGGTGTCCGGCTCCGGCGTGGCGCCACGGGAGCCCTCCGCACGGCGGAGGAACTCGGCCGGGCGTTTCCGGGAAAACCGGTCATCACTTCCTCCGGGGACCAGGTCAAGGCCTCCGTTGCCGACACGAAGGCCCTCGTGGTTGCCACTGTCGGTGCCGAGCCGGTGGCACCAGGCGGGTACGCCGCGGCCCTGCTGCTTGACGGCGACTCGCTGCTGCGCCGGGAAAACCTGAGGGCGGGGGAGGACGCCGTCCGCCGCTGGTTCAACGCCGCGGCCCTGGTACGGCCGGCCCCCGACGGCGGCCTGGTGGTCATTACCGCCGATGATACCGCCGGGGTCGGCGCCCTGCTGCGCTGGGACCCTGCCGGATACGCCAGCCGGGAACTGGCGTTGCGGCAGGAGCTGCAATTGCCGCCCGCCGTCAGAGTCGCCTCCGTCACCGGGGGCCGCACCGCCGTCGGGCATTTCACCGAAGCCGTGCAACACCGCCTGGCCGCGCAGGGAACCGTCCTCCGGACAGCCGGTCCCGCGCCCCTCTTGCTGCCGGCGTCTGCGGGGGCCGGCCGCCCGGCGTCACGGGATTCCGGGCCGCGGGATTCCTCGCAGCGGGACTTCGGCGAGGACGTCCGGACCCTGCTGTTCATCCCCTACGCGCAGGCCGCGGATGCCACGGCCGCCATGCGCGCCGCCAAGGCGGCAGCCGCAGCCAAGCGCAGCGACGACCCCGTGCAACTGCGCCTCGACGGAGTGGACGTCCTGTAGCTGGCTGTCGCCATGGGCGTCGCGAACCAGAAGGACCGGCCGCCGAGTTTCCCCACCTTTGCCGGCCGTCGACGGCGTGGCGGCCTACGACGCCCGCGTGTCCCGGCGTCGAGGCGGCAAAGGGTCGGCGTAGCAAAAGGTGGGGAATTTCGGCGCCGTGGCCCGAGCCCATGAGCCCGGCGCAGTGATCCCGCTGGCGCGGTGGCCGCCGCAGTGATCTAGGTCTTGTTCCGGCGCCGGATCGCCACGGCCTCCTCGGCGGCCGCCACGAGGCGCCGCGCCGAGTCGTCCCAGCTGAAGTCTGCGGCCCGCTCCACTGAACGGCGTGAACGGGCACGCCACAGGTCCGGGTCTTCCAGCTTGCGGACGGCCTCGGCAAACTCCTCCGGCGAGTCCGGATGCACGTAGCTGACGGCGCCATCGCCGACTTCCCGGAAGATCGGGATGTCGCTGGCGATTACCGGCGTGCCGTGGGACATCGCCTCGACAAGCGGCAGCCCATAGCCCTCGGCCCGGGACAGGCTGATCAGGGCGGTGGTGCGCGCCAGAAGCGCCTCGTACTCGGCGTCGGTCACGCCGTTGTGGAAGATGATCCTGGCGCCTTCCGGAGCCAGGGCCTCGAGTTCGGCCCGCCGGTCCGGGGAGATCCGGCTCAGCAGGTGCAGGGTCATCTCCGGCAGCTGGGCCATGCCGCGGATCATGGTCTCCACGTTTTTGTAGGGCATGAAGGATCCCATGTAGAGCAGGGTCTGGTCGGCACCGGCTTCGGGGTCACGCGGTGTGTGGCCGTGCTGGGGAGCGTTGCCCACGATCCTGACGGGACGGCGGGTGAGCCGGTACTTGGCCATCAGGGCCGCCGTGGTGGAGCTGATGGTCGCAACGATGTCCGCCCGGTTCAGCAGGAGCCGCTGGGGCCAGAAGGCCTTGTGATACAGGCGCCACAGCACCCGCACCGGGGCCGGGAGGAACCCGGGCGGCGCGGGGTGCTCGTAGTAGATCAGGTCGTGCAGGGTCAGCACCAGGGCGTACTTGCGGCCCCAGCTGCCCATGGTCTGCATGGGACACACCACCACGTCCGCGCCGAGCCTGTTGACCCTTGACGCCACGAAGAGCTCGGCCGGGGACAGGGGACTGTTGATGACGGTGTACGGCACGTCCGGCAGGAGCGCGAGCTGGCGGGGGTCGCTGATCAGCATGGACACGTCGGCGATCCTGGCGGCCGCCGCGATCAGGCTGGCGCCGTAGCGGCTGATGCCGTCGTGGTGGTCCAGCCGGGTGAAGCGGGCGTCAATGAGAATTTTCACGCGGCCTGGTCCTTGAGGAAGCATCGGATGTAGCGGGCCGCGGGTTCGGGGGTCTCGTAGTGGATCAAGTGCCCGACGCCGGGAATGACTTCCAGCTGCCCGTCCGGAAGCCGGGCCACGAGTTTGTGCTGATCCGCCAGCAGGGCAATCTCGTCCTTTTCTCCGGCGATCAGCAGCACGGGCAGCGTCAGTTTAGGAGCCACCTCTGAGACGTTGCTGCCGACCGAGGCCTTGAAGGCCTGCAGCAGGCTCTCCCGGTCCGCGAAGGCGGAAAAGTAGGAGCTGTGCTGGGCGTGGACGAACCGGCGGAGATCCTTGTCGCCGGTCTTGGCCATGGTCACGCTCATCACCCGCACGATCGCCTGGCTGCGCAGGAGGGCCAGCCCGAGGCGCCGGGGTAGGCGGGCCGCGGCCTCGTAGTAGAACACTGCAAGCTTTGTCATCAGGCCTTTGGGCCCCTCAAGGGCGGGGGCAGCGATGGGATTGACCAGGACCAGTTCGGCCACCGCGCCGGGGTTGGCCGCCACGAAGTGGCTGGCGATAATCGAGCCAAACGAATGCCCCAGCAGGACCGTGTCCGCACCGAGGTCCAGCGCGGCCATGAATCCGGTGAGGAATCCGCTGTAGGCCCGAACACTGTGGTCGCCCTCCGGGAAGGGGGCCGAGCCGCCGAAGCCCGGCAGGTCGGGCATGATCAGGCGCATGTCCGTGAGCTGGTCGGCGACACGAAGCAGGCCGTGGTGGTCGCCGCGGAACCCGTGCACCACCAGGATGGTGCGGGTCTCCGCCGTGACCTGGACGGGTTCGTAGACCCAGTACGCGACTCGGGCGCCGTTAATCTTGATGGACGCAGCCCGCGTGCGGGCTGCGAGTCCGTCGCTGAGCAGGGGCGTGCGTGAGGACCCGGTGTCCACTTGTTCCATGAGTTCGAATCCTATGCGACGTTGTCGGGGTGGGAACCGGTCCGGAAACCGCGCTCCAGGCCGGCGATTTCGGACATGTCCAGTGCGGTGAGCTCAAAGTCGAAGACGTCGTGGTTTTCACGGATCCGCCCCGAAGAGCTGGCCTTGGGAAGGGCGATATGGCCCAGCTGCAGGTGCCAGCGCAGAACCACCTGCGCCGGGGTGCGGTCGTGTTCGGCGGCGAGGGCCAGGAGGACGGGGTCCTTGAGGACCTGGCCGCGGCCCAAGGGACTCCACGCCTCGGTGCGGATGCCCAGGAGCTCGTGCTTTTCCCGCAGTTCGTCCTGCTGCAGCCACGGATGCAGTTCAATCTGGTTGACGGCGGGCACCACTTCCGCCGTTTCCAGGAGCCGGTCCAGGTGCTGCGGCTGGAAGTTGCAGACGCCAATGGCCCGGACTTTGCCCTCGCGGTACAGCGTCTCAAGCGCCCGGTAGGTTTCCGGGAACAGGCCACGGCGCGCGCACGGCCAATGGATCAGGTAGAGGTCAATGTATTCCAGGCCCAGGTTGGACATCGAAGTGTCGAACGCCCGCATCGTGGCGTCGTAGCCGTGGTCGTCATTCCAGACCTTCGTGGTGACGAAGAGGTCCTGCCGGGCGACGTACGGGGCTGTTTCCCCGGGGCCGCCGCCGGTGCCTTCAAATCCGGACAGGGCACCGAATCCCTTGCCGACGCCGGTCTCGTTGCCATACATGGCGGCTGTGTCGAAGTGGCGGTAGCCTGCCTCGATCGCCATGGTCACCAGGTTGGCGGCGTCCGCCGGCGGGACTTTATAGAGCCCGAATCCCAACCGGTCGATCATTACGCCGTTGTTCAGGGTCAGCCGGGGGGAAATTCTCATGACACTGACTTTACCCACTGGTGCTCCCCAGTGGCGGACCGCAGCCGCTGCAGTCCGCCGCGGGACGGCGCGCCGCAGCCGGTCAGGCCAGCTCGTCGTACCGGACCAGCCTGCGGGCGCTGGCCTCGTCGAGAATCAGGTCGGTGGCCAGTCCGGCTGCCAGCGCGCCCCTCAGCCCATTGATCTTGGAGGCCCCGGATACGACGCAGATCCGGCGCCGCACCTGCCGGAGCTGGGCGAGATCCGGGCCGGTGGACCGCTCGTTCAGCGTTATCCCGTCCGTGGACCCG
>JBKPJW010000643.1:0-4623 GCA_046730875.1 Actinomycetota bacterium
AGGTGCGCGCAGCTATTTACTGTCCCGGTCCGGATGCTGGGGCTCGACGGTTGGGATGCTCCCAGTGGGAGTCCCTCCCAGACAGTCCGAGTCGGGGCACTTTTCGGCGCAGTCGTGCTTTGTTACGAGGTCGAACTGCACACCGCCGTGTTGTTCCACGCCAGTGCGTATGGCCCGCTCCACTACGGATGTGGCCAGGCGACGCCGCAAGGAGAGGGGATCGCGACGCAGGTCCTTGGTGAGGGCAAAGCAGAGCAACATCATGACGATGACGAACGGTAGCGCTGCCACGATGGTGATTCGTTGCAGGCCAGCCAAAGCCTCCGAAGGTTCATCGCCTCCGGCCAGCAACATGACCGCCGCCACGGCGCCGGTAAGGCAGCCCCAGAAGATCACCACTCCGCGGCGGGGGTGCTCGGCGCCATTGGAGCTGAGCGATCCCATCACGATGGAGGCAGCGTCGGCGCCAGTGATAAAGAAGATCGCGACGAGAGCCATGGCCAGCACCATAACGGCAGTGGTGGCCCAGTCAGGCATGCTCAGGTTCTTGACCAGGTCGAAGAGTGCTCCGTCGAAGTTGACGGACGGTGTCCCGTTGACCATGGTGACCAGGCCGGGCGTATTGGCCTTGTCGGCTTCCTGCTGGATGTGGAACGCGGCGCCTCCGAAGATGGCAAACCAGATCACGCTGACGACGCTGGGCACCAGCAGCACGCCGGTGACGAACTGGCGGATGGTGCGGCCGCGGCTGATGCGGGCGATGAAGAGGCCTACGAACGGCGTCCAGGAGATCCACCAGGCCCAGTAGAAGATAGTCCAGCTGGTCATCCAGCTCCGCAGGGACTCGTCGCCGACCGCTTCGGTCCGGGACGACATCTCGGCCAGGTCGCGGGCATAGTCACCGATCGCGGAGGGGATCAGGTTGAGGATGAACAGGGTGGGTCCCGCCACGAACACGATGAGCGCAAGGATCACGGCCAGGACCATGTTGATGTTGGAGAGCCACTGGATGCCGCGGCTGATGCCGGAGACGGCCGAAGCCACGAAGCATAACGTCAGGACGGCGACGATCGCCACGAGCACGGGGGTGCCGATTTCGCCGAACCAGCCGTTGGAGGTCATGCCGCTGCCAATCTGAAGCGCGCCCAGGCCCAGCGATGCGGCGGTACCAAACAAGGTGGCAAAAATGGCCAGGATGTTGATGAACTTCCCGATCGGCCCTTCGACCGTCTTGACGCCGAAGAGCGACGTGAAGGCGACGGAGATCAGTTGTCTGCGACCCAAGCGGTAGGTGCCGTAGGCCATGGCGATGCCGACAACTGCATACATGGCCCAGGGGTGCAGGGTCCAGTGAAAGATCGAGGTGGCCATGGCAGTCTGGATGGCTTCGGGGGTCCGCCCGTTCACGGTGCCGGGCGGCGGAGAGATGTAGTGGTAGAGCGGTTCGGCCACTCCGTAAAACATCAGCCCGATGCCCATGCCGGCGGCGAACATCATCGCGACCCAGGAGACAGTACGGAATTCGGGTTTTTCGCCGTCCTTGCCCAGCGGGATGTTGCCGAACTTGCCCAGGGCCAGCCACAGGACAAAGACCACGAAAAGCGAGGCCAGGAGCATGAACAGCCATCCGGTGTACTCCATGACCCAGTTCAGGGCCCCCGTGGAAGTGTCGGACAGACTGTCGCGACCCACGAAGCCCCAGATAACAAAGGCAATAGCGATGACGCCTGTGATCCCGAAGGTGACCTTGTCGAGAATGAGTTTATGGTTCTGGCGATCCGCAACTGCCTGCTCGGTCTTGGCATGACGCAGCTCCTCGAGGATCTGCTCGTACTCTTCGACGTCCGGCAAGATGGCTGTGCCTCCGTCCTCCGGATCGAGGACAGCGGGATTTGTGTCTACATCCTCGGAGACAGTGAAGACTGCTTTACTCTTCTCCGCACTTCCGGGTTCTTTGCTACGCGGAGCCTCTGCCACCCCGTTTTCAGCAGGCAACTCCTCGGGTGTATGGGATTTCAAGTCACTATTATTAAAAGCCATGAGCGGGTCCTTTTGCTCGGTGAGGCATGGGCCTGCGGTTAAGCATGGCCCTCGGGAGTCAGATCGGGCGGAAGGTTGGGGGCCTCGCCCGATTCGATGATCATGATGTTGCCGTCGACAGTTTGCATTTCGTGCGTGCGTACCGGCAGTTTGGCTTTGGGTGCATCCACGGCCCTGGTGCGAAGGTTAAACCTGTTTGCGTGAGGGGGGCACTCGACCCAGCAGTCCTCTGCGTAGCAGTCAGCCAGTGAGGCATCTTGGTGTGCACGTGTCGTCGAGGGCGAAGATCTCGCCGGCTTAAGTGTGGAAAACGGCGATTGGCGGAGCAGTATCGAGCCGTAGCGCCTCCCCGGGAGCGAGCTCACTGAGCAGGCAGGCCTTGTGCATGGGGCACCTCTTTTATGTTCAGGGGATTAAGTTCGCGGCTTAGGACGGGATCGTTCCGCATGACTCAACGGATTTCGCGCTAAGCAACAGAGTGCGCCCCGTCACATACCGATGTCAAGGTATGTCCCGGCCTTTTCCCGCATCTTGACAGTTAGCGTGTTTTGGGTCACTCTGTTGCATATCGCGCTTGTTGTTGCGTCAACAGCAATATAAAAGTTTTCGACACCACCGGTTGCCCCCACCAACTCCGTGGTCCTCACGAATCGCATACTTACCCAGCCCTCCCGGGAGGAAACACATGTCTGCTCCAGTGAACGTGCCCCTCAATTCACGCGGAAAACTCGCTTCATCATTGCCTGCCGAGCAGGTAGCGGAAATCGCCGAGTTGTTCGATTTCCGGCGAGTGGGATATTCCCTCGATGCCCCCTTCTACACCGACCCGACGATTTTCAACGTCGACATGCAGGCCATTTTTGGCCAGCACTGGATCTTTGCCGCCAGCATCGCCGAGCTCCCGGAGCCGGGCGACTACGTCACTGTCGACTACGGGCCGTACTCCCTGATCGTGCTGCGCAACGACGACGGCGGTGTGAACGTCCTGCACAACGTGTGCCGCCACCGCGGCGCCCGCGTCCTGACCGAACCCGCGGGGACCACGGGCAACCTGGTATGCGGCTATCACTCCTGGACCTACTCCCCCGACGGCAATTTGATCCATGCCTCGGCACCGGGGGAAACGAAGTTCGACAAGGGCTGCTTCGGCCTCAAGCGTGCCCACAGCCGCGTGTTCGCCGGACTCATCTTCGTCTGCATTGCGGACGAACCGCCGACGGATTTCGACGATACTGGAAAGATCTTCGAGCCCTACCTCGCGCCCCACGATCTGTCGAAGACGAAAATCGCCTACCAGCAGAACATCATCGAGGAGGGCAACTGGAAGCTCGTCATGGAGAACAACCGTGAGTGCTACCACTGCGACGGCCACCCGGAACTCGCCTGTTCCCTCTTCCCCACCTGGGGCCTGACGGAGGGCCTGATCCCGCCCCACCTCGAAGAAGTGTGGGACCGCAACAAGGAAGCCCAGTCCTCGCTCGAGGAACGTTGCCGCCGCTATGGCCTTCCCTACGAGGTGGTCGAGGAGCTCGACACGCGCATTGCGGGAATCCGCATCTCACGTGAATCGCTTGACGGTGACGGCGAGTCGTTCTCGCCCGACGGGCACAGGCTCTCCAAGAAGCTGCTCGGCGACTTGCGGGACTTCCGCCTTGGCCGCTGCTCGATGCACCTGCAGCCCAACAGCTGGTTCCACTTCCAGAGCGACCACGTCATCACGTTCGCCGTCTTCCCCGTCAATGAGCACCAGACACTGGTACGCACCACCTGGCTGGTGGCTGACGACGCCGTGGAAGGCGTCGACTACGACCTGGAGAAGCTCACCTACACCTGGAAGCAGACCAATCTGCAGGACAAGGCGTTCGTGGAGCTGTGCCAGAAGGGCGCCGGCAGCCCGGCCTACGAGCCCGGCCCGTACATGAAGAGCGAATACCAGGTCGAGGCGTTCATCAACTGGTACGTGCAGCGCGTGCAGGAGCACTTGGCATGATTGAACTCGGCACCGTTACGGCAATCCAGGAACCACAGCGCATTCGCGGTCTTGAGATGCCGTGGAACAGGGTGATGGGCAGCACCGACGGACCCGCCGGTGCCGCCCGCGCGTTGGGGCCCTGGCATCCGCAGGAGTTCATGGCCGAATGTGTCGAGACCGTTCCCGAGGTGGGCGGCATGATGACCTTCGTGTTCCGCCGCTCCGACGGCGCGCCCCTGGCGTTCCGTCCGGGCCAGTACGTGAATGTCGCCTTTCCCGTGAACGGCGAGGACCAGGACGCGGTGGACCGCAGCTACTCGCTGTCCAGTTCGCCCACCAAGCCGTGGACCTTCAACATCACAGTAAAATGCGACCCCACGGGACAGGTCTCACCGTGGGTGCACGCGAACGTCAAACCCGGCACCGTCCTCGAGATGCTCGGACCGGTCGGGGCATTCCACCTGCCCGACGCCGACCGGCGCGCACGGTACCTCTTGCTGGCCGCCGGCGCAGGGATCACACCCATCATGTCGATGGTGCGGACCATCCACTCCCTGCCCGGACAGGCCGATGTCGTGGTGCTCTCTCACGGAGCGGAGGCCGGTGGCTTT
>JBKPJW010000644.1:0-1047 GCA_046730875.1 Actinomycetota bacterium
GAGCATCTCAGCGGGGTCGACTTTGAACAGCGCAAGACCGTGCGCATCCGCGATCGCTACGACGCCAGCGTGCCGACCGTGGTCGGAGCGGTGCGCCGCGAGCGGCCGGTGTTCGTCGAAGACGCAAAGTTCCTCCGCGCAGCCACCGACCGGCCGATCAAATGGACTCTTCCCGGCCCAATGACCATGGTGGACACGCTCTACGATGACCACTACAAGAGCCGCGAGAAGCTGGCCTGGGAGTTCGCCAAGATCTTAAACCAGGAGGCCCGCGAGCTGGCTGCCGCCGGCGTGGATGTGATTCAGTTCGACGAGCCCGCGTTCAATGTCTTCCTCGATGAGGTCAAGGACTGGGGCGTAGCTGCACTTGAGAGAGCGGCAGAAGGACTGCGTGCGGAGACCGCCGTGCATATCTGCTACGGCTACGGGATCAAGGCGAATACTGACTGGAAGGCGACGCTCGGCCCACAGTGGCGGCAGTACGAGGAATCGTTCCCGCTGCTGCAGAGCTCCAGCATCGACATCATCTCGCTGGAATGCCGGAACTCCCACGTGCCCATGGACCTCATCGAGCTCCTCCGCGGCAAGAAAGTCATGCTCGGGGCAATCGACGTCGCAAGCGAGACCATCGAGACCCCGGAGGACGTCGCCAACACCCTCCGCAAGGCCCTGCAGTTCGTCGATGCGGACAAGCTCATCCCCAGCTCTAACTGCGGCATGGCACCGTTCCCCCGGGACGTCGCACTGGCCAAACTGAGTGCTCTCAGCGCAGGGACGAATATCGTTCGCGAGGAACTCGCCCGCTCCGCCCCCAGAGTGTCATAACGGTGTCTCACGCCTACCCCGCAGACACCTGGCTCGAGGCTCCGAAGAAAAGCTTCCCGTCCTCCCTCTCGGCCGATGAATTCAAAGCACTGTTCCGTGGCCACCCGGGAGGTGTCGCCGTCATCACGGCGGATGCCGGCGAAGGGCCGGTGGCACTGACGGTATCGTCGGTCATGTCAGTGAGTGCGGAACCTCCGTTGCTGATTTTCTCGGTCTCGGCAC
>JBKPJW010000645.1:0-4673 GCA_046730875.1 Actinomycetota bacterium
GAGGGGAGCTGGGAATCCAGCGCGACGACGAAGCGCCCGGCTTTCATGATGCCGAGAAAGCCGACCAAAGCGGGCGCGGTGTGACCCATGAACGCCCCGATCGGCGCGTCGCCGTCCGGGAGTTCCTCCATCAGCCTGGCGGCGATGATGTCGCTGAGCGCGTCGGCTTGGCGGTAGGTATAGCTGACGCCGGGAGACTGGAGTGCCGGCCGGTCGGGCAGGGCGCGGACCACGTCGGTCCAGCGGTCGAGAAGGGAGTTGGTGCTTCCGGGCATTACCAGGTGATCAAGAACCCCAATTGCCCCACTGGTTGACGACATGCGCTCTATTCCTTCGCGTAGTCAGGAGTAACTTTTGCCACAGTAGGTCACCGGGTCTTTTGCCGTCTAGGGTTCCCGCCGACTTTGCCGGATCCGGACCTAGGATGAACTACATGGGAGCAACGGGGCGGATCCGGGTCACGGGGGCCATCATCGGCAGGCTGCGGCTGGCCGCCCAGGGGCTGCTGGGACCAGGGTTTCAGACCATCCCGGAAGCCGTCCGAAGGATGACGGCCATGCAGGCGCAGGACCTGCCGGCGGCCCTGTGGGCTGCGGGTCAGCGGGTGCCCGGATCCCGGGCGGAGGACGTCCGCGCCGCGCTGGACCGGGGGGAGATCGTCCGCTCCTGGCCCATGCGGGGCACCCTGCACCTGCTGGCACCCGAAGACTTGAAATGGATGCTGGCCATTACCTCCGATCGGCTGATCCGAGGCATGGCCGGGCGTCACCGCGAGCTGGCCATCAACGCCGCGGACGCCGACGTCGCCGCGGAAACCGCATTGCAGCTGGTCTCCGGCGGAGCAGCCGCCAGCCGGGCGGAGCTGTTCCGGGCCTTCGAGGGCGCCGGTCAGTCCACGGCTGGCCAGCGCGGCATTCACCTGCTGGGGATCCTGTGCCAGCGGGGTTTGCTGGTGCAGGGACCGCTGGCCGGCAACCAGCAGCTGGTAGTGGCCTTCGACCACTGGATCCCGGAGTCACGGACACTAGACCGGGAAGAAGGCATCGCCGAGCTCGTGCTCCGCTACTTTCGGAGCCACGGCCCCGCCACGGAGCGGGATTTTTCCTGGTGGTCCGGCATTCCGCTCACGGAAACCAGGGCGGCCCTGGCCGAAGCCCGGCACGAGCTAGCGGACATCGTTTATGCGGACACCCGGTACTGGCTCGCACCGGCCACGGCCGCGCTGCTGGACGACGGCGTGCCCGGGCAGCGCACCGTGCTGGCGCTTCCGGGGTTCGATGAATTCCTGCTCGGCTACGCGGACCGGTCCCTCGTCCTGGCGCCGCAGCACGCGGACAAGGTCGTCCCCGGCGGCAACGGCATGTTCAAGAAGACCATTGTGGCCGGTGGCGTGGTGATCGGCACCTGGGCGGCCCCCGCGCGCGGCCGGGGCATCGGCGTCGTGCCCGAACCGTTCGATGCTGTTAACGGGCTGCGGCCCGCAGCCCAAAAGTCCTTTGAGCTGCAGGCCGCGAAGTACCGCAGATTCCTTGGCACCTGACGCCAGGTGGCGGGACCCTAAAGGTTGCCGGTGGCGATGCGGAGCATGCGCCGCAGCGGCTCAGCAGCGCCCCACAGCAGCTGGTCGCCGACCGTGAATGCGCTGATGTACTCCGGACCCATCTCCAGCTTGCGGATGCGGCCCACCGGAATGTCCAGCGTGCCGGACGCCGCCACGGGCGTGAGCTCGGCCATCGAGGCTTCCTTGGTGTTGGGCACCACGCGTGCCCACTCGTTGTCCGCATCCAGGAGCTTCTCGATTTCGGCCACGGAGAGGTCTTCGCGCAGCTTCAGCGTGAGGGCCTGGGAGTGGGAGCGCATCGCACCGATCCGGATGCACAGGCCGTCCATGACAACCCGGTTTCCGGCCGAGGTGCCGAGGATCTTGTTCGTCTCCACCCCGGCCTTCCACTCTTCTTTGGACTGGCCGTTGCCGAGGTCCGCGTCGATCCAGGGGATGAGGGAACCGGCCAGCGGGACCCCGAACTGGGTGGCGTCGATGCCGGTGCGCTGGTGCGCCAGGACCTTCCGGTCGATCTCCAGGATTGCCGACGCCGGATCCTTCAGTTCGGTGCTGACCTCGGCGTTGAGGGTGCCGAACTGGTTCAGCAGTTCGCGCATGTGGCGCGCGCCGCCGCCGGAGGCCGCCTGGTACGTCATGGACGTGCCCCACTCGACGAGGTCGTTCTTGAACAGCCCGCCAAGTCCCATCAGCATGCAGGACACGGTGCAGTTGCCGCCGATGTAGTCCTTCACGCCGCCGGAGAGGCCGGCGTCGATGACGTCCCGGTTGATGGGGTCCAGCACGATGATGGAGTCGTCATTCATGCGCAGCGTGGAGGCGGCATCGATCCAGAGGCCGTCCCAGCCGCGGCTGCGGAGTTCGCCGTGGACCTGCTTGGTGTAGTCGCCGCCCTGGGCGGTGACGATAATGGGCAGCTTCGCCAGCGTCTCGAGGTCGAACGCGTCCTCGAGCTTGCCGGCCGCGCCCGCGGCAGCACCGGCGACGGCCGGGGAGGCGCCGCCAGCGTTTGAGGTGGAAAAGAAGACCGGGTTGATGTTGGCGAAGTCGCCCTCGTCCTGCATGCGCTGCATCAGGACGGAACCGACCATGCCACGCCAACCGACCAGGCCGACGGACGGGTTAGCTGCTGTAGTCATTGGCCCAGTTTAGACTCACCCGCCGCCGTGCGCAGTTGGTTACGTCACCCGTTAGTCGCCGCGCGGCTCTTCCAGCAGCGCAGCCTTCCGGCGGCGCAGCGCAAAGACCGCCCCGAACGTGAAGACCTGGGTCACCACCACCAGCACAACCGCGCCGAGGATCTTGTTTCCGCCGAGGATCATGGTCAGTCCCACGATGGCCGAAAGCAGCGCCAGCAGGGGCAGGAGCATGTACCCGAGGACAAAGAGTGTCTCGGGCTTCCGCAGCATTACTTGGCCTCCGACCGGCGCCACAGCGTGAACCGGTACCGGGTTCCGCTGGCGGACGTGAGCCAGCCGGTGGGCGGCTCGCTCGCCGCCAGTTTCCACTCGTAGGTGAGTTCGGGCGCGTACGTGTCGCCGTCGGTCTCGGAGTCGATGAACGTCACTACCGCGACATCGGCGATGTCCACGATCTGCGCAAAGATTTCCCCGCCGCCCAGCACCCACACGGTCTCGTGGCCGGGAGCGAACTGGGACTCCAGCAGCGCGTCGTCGAGCGACTTCACCGCCAGCGCTCCCTGCGCCTCGGCAGTCTCACCCCAGCCTTCCTGCCTGGTGACCACGATGTTCGTGCGGCCCGGCAGCGGACGGTACTTGTCCGGGAAGGAAAGCCAGGTTTTGCGGCCCATGATCACCGGATGCCCGCTGGTCAGCCGGGTGAAGTGCTTCATGTCCTCGGGCAGGTGCCACGGCATGTCGCCGTCCTTGCCGATCACGCCGGCGGTGGTCTGCGCCCAGACCAGTCCGATGCCGGTGGTGCTGGCCGCGATTTTTTCAGTGAAGGCCATGGGGTCCACGGCGTCGTTGTTGCTCATACGGCTATCGGGGCCTTAATCGTCGGGTGGTGCTGGTATCCGACCACCTCGAAGTCCTCGAGGGTGTAGTCGAAGATGGAATCAGGTTTGCGGGTGATCTTGAGCTGGGGGTAGTCGTACGGCTCGCGGGCAAGCTGCTTGAGGACCTGGTCCATGTGGTTGTCGTAAATGTGGACATCTCCGCCGGTCCAGACGAACTCACCCGGTTCCAGGCCGGTCTGCTGGGCCAGCATGCAGGTCAGCAGAGCGTAGGAAGCGATGTTGAAGGGCACGCCCAGGAAAGTGTCCGCCGAGCGCTGGTACAGCTGGCAGGAGAGCTTGCCGTCGGCCACGTAGAACTGGAAGAACGCATGGCACGGAGGCAGCGCCATGTCCTTGAGCTCGGAGACGTTCCACGCCGAGACGATGTGCCGGCGCGAGTCCGGGTTGCTCTTGAGGTTCTCCACGAGTTCGGCGATCTGGTCGATGTGGCCGCCGTCGGGCGTGGGCCACGAGCGCCACTGGACTCCGTAGACAGGACCGAGCTCGCCGTCGGCGTCGGCCCACTCGTTCCAGATGGTCACGCCCTGGTCCTGCATCCATTTGACGTTGGTATCCCCGCGCAGGAACCACAGCAACTCCACCGCCACGGACTTGAAGTGCACCCGCTTGGTGGTGATGAGCGGGAAGCTCTTGCTCAGGTCAAAGCGGAGCTGGCGGCCAAACACGCTGAGGGTGCCGGTTCCGGTACGGTCCGATTTGTGCGTCCCGTGCTCCAGGACGTCACGTAGAAGGTCTTCATAGGGCGTAGGAATGCTCACCGTTCCAGTCTACTGAGAACTTACGGCTCTCCTTATTCGTGTGACCGGCCCAGCCTCGCCCGGAGGATCGTCAGCAGGGCCGCGTCGTCAAGCCCGGGGCCACGGCGCTGGTCCCTGGTTCGGGCCGGTTCCGGGCCCCCAGCCCGGCGGCCGCAAGCCGGGGTTGGTACAAGCTAGGCGTGGATCACCGGAGGTCAAGGACCTCAGTCGTCGAACGGCCTGAACCGCTCCACGGAAACCACCCTCTGCTTGCTGCTGTGCGCCACATGGCACACGATGATCTCGCCGGGTGCCAGGTACGGGTCCGAGGACGGCA
>JBKPJW010000646.1:0-9924 GCA_046730875.1 Actinomycetota bacterium
CCGCGCGAAGGCGGCCGCGCCGGGCGGGACCGCGCACCCCGGGGGAACTAGCCCGCGGCCTTCCGCAGCGGAACCACTTCACCTTCCTGGTAGAGCAGGGCGCGGATCTCTGATTCGGCGGAATCCAGCCGCTTGGGGTCAATGGTCTCCCCCGCCGCGAAGTGGTCCAGCAGCCGCGGGTCCACGTAACTCTTCCGGGCGATCGACGGCGTGTTCCCCAGCACCTCGGCCGTGTCCTGCATGGCGCGGCTCACCGCACGCTTCCGGGCCGAGACTTTCGCCTGCGGGCCGCTCCGCGCCAGGCTGACCGCTGCCGCCGCCGTTCCGCGCAGGGTGCGGAAGTCCTTGGCGGTGAAGTCCTCCCCCGTGCGCTCCTTGACGTATTCGTTGATGTCCGCGCTGGACACCGGGTGCCAGCGCCGGCCGTTCTTGTAGGCCAGCAGCCGGGCGTTGCCGCCGCGCCGCTTGAGCTGGCGCACCACGGCGGCGAGGTCGGCGTCGTCGATCCGTGATTCCCAGGTCTTGCCGCTCTTGGCCGGGAAACTGAGCCGGAGTTCGTTCTTGTGCACCTTGACGTGGGCGCAGAGCAGGGTAGCCAGGCCGTGGCTGCCGTTTTCGTTGGTGTAACGCTCCGAGCCCACCCGCAGCGATCCGCTGTCCAGCATCCGAAAGGCGGCGGCCAGGACCCGCTCGCGGCTCAGCCCTTCGGAGCGCAGGTCCATGGTCACCTGGCGGCGGGCGGCGGGCAGGGTCTCGGCGAGCTCGAGCGAGCGGTCGAACTTCAGCCGGTCCTTCCGTTCCCGCCAGCTCGGATGGTAGATGTACTGCCGCCGGCCCATCGCATCGAGTCCCGTGGCCTGGATGTGCCCGTTGTCGTACGGGGCGATCCAGACGTCCGTCCAGGCCGGCGGGATCCCGATGCTTTCCAGCCGCTCGCGGACCGGGCCGGGCGGCAGCGTGGAGCCGTCCAGGTCCTTGTAGCTGAAGCCGGTTCCGGCGGGGACCCGGCGGTACCCGCGGCCGGACGCGTTGCTGTGACGGAGCCTCATGAAGGTAAGCCTACTGACTAACGCCCCGGTTTCCACACATGCAAAACAAACGCGGGGCCACTTCGCGCCCACAACCCCGACAGGGGCGGGCGGAGTGACCCCGCGTTGCTGTGTGGAGGCTAGACTTCGGCAGCTACTCCGCCACGGGAGATCGCGACCATCTCCTCGCGCGGAACCACCTTGATGCGCTCACGGGCGACCTCGACGCCGAAGGATGCACCGGCCGCCGTCGCCTTCTCGCCGAGGCCGCGCTCGTGGGCGTCGAGTTCCAGCCAGCCTTCCCAGCTGGTGTACTCCACGCCGCGGTTCTCCAGGAGTTCCACCACTGCGGCCGGGGCGGGCACCGCGGCCAGCGGCAGGTTTTCCCGGTCCTCGAGCAGGTACGTCACGGTTTCGAGGGCGTCACCCTTGGTGTGGCCGATCAGGCCCACGGGTCCGCGCTTGATCCAGCCTGTCGCGTAGATCCCCGGCACGTGGGTGCCGGCGGCATCCAGGACGCGGCCGCCGTCGTTCGGGACGACGCCCTTGCTGTGGTCGAACTCGACCTCGGGGAGGGCGGAGCCGAAGTAGCCGATTGCGCGGTACACGGCCTGCACCGGGTAGTCGACGAATTCGCCGGTGCCGCGGGCGTTGCCGGTGCCGTCCAGTTCGGTGCGCTCAAACTTGATGCCGGCGACGCGACCGGGGGTCTCGGCGCCGTCGTACACCTCCACGGGGCTGTGCAGGAAGTGCAAGTGCAGCCGGCGGGACGCCTTGAGCTCGGAGAGGTCCTCGGGCTGTTCGGCGATCCAGTTGGTGAGCGTGCCCACCATGGTCTTGGTCTGGTTGTTGCTCTGGATCTGCCGGTCCGATTCGGCGTCGAACTCGAAGTCCTCGGCGTAGAGGATGATGTCGACGTCCTTGGAGTGGGAGAGTTCGCGCAGCTCCAGGGGCGTGAACTTGACCTGGGCCGGTCCGCGGCGGCCGAACACGTGCACGTCGGTGACGGGCGAATCCTTCAGCCCGGCGTAGACGTTGTCCGGAATTTCGGAGACCAGGAGGTCATCAGCGTGCTTGGAGAGCATGCGGGCCACGTCCAGGGCCACGTTGCCGTTGCCGATCACTGCGATTTCCTTGGCCTCCAGCGGCCATTCGCGGGACACGTCCGGGTGCCCGTCGTACCAGGAGACGAAGTCGGCGCCGCCGTAGGAGCCCTCGAGTTCGATACCGGGGATGTTCAGGTCCGCGTCCTTGATGGCGCCGGTGGCGAAGATGACGGCGTCGTAGTGGGTGCGCAGGTCATCGATGGACAGGTCCGTGCCGTAGTCCACGTTGCCGAAGAAGCGGATGTCGCCGCGGTCCAGGACCTTGTGCAGGGCGTTGACGATGCCCTTGATGCGCGGGTGGTCGGGGGCCACGCCGTAGCGGATCAGGCCGTAGGGTGCCGGGTAGCGGTCGAAGAGGTCGATGCTGACGGTGAGTTCACCGCTCTTGACGGCCTCGCTCTTGGTCAGGATGTCCGCGGCGTAGACGCCGGCGGGGCCGGAGCCGACGACGGCGACGCGCAGCGGGCGGGCAGCAGTTCCTACGGTGGTGCTAGTTGACACGGCTGTGTTCCTTTTTCTGTCACGGCCCAACTGACTAGCAGCTAAGGCCGTTATGAGGGTTCAGAACGGCTTCTGCTGCGAGCTAGTTGGGTGGGGGCTACGGGGTCAGTACGCGGGTCTGGTCAGTACGCGGGTCTTGGCGGTGCGGGGGGTGCGGGGAGCGTTCGGGGAGGTGGTGCTGTAGTCCGCGGTCTTGAAGTGCGACGGCGCGAACGGGCTGACGCGGACCACGTCGCCGATCACGATCACGGCAGGGTTCGCCACCCCGGCGGCCTCTGCCTGGTCCGCGATGGTCTCGAGAGTTCCGATGGTCACCCGCTGGTTGGGCAGGTAGCCATTCTCTACGATGCCAACAGGCGTCTGAAGAGGCAAACCGGCGCGGGCCAGGGAGGCTGCGGAATCGCGCAGTTGGCCCACGCCCATGAGCAGGATCACAGTGTGGTCGGCCCGGGCCGGGACCTCGGAGAGCTCCTCGTGGCCGGTGACCACACTGAAGCCCTTCGCGAGCCCGCGGTGGGTGACGGGGATGCCTGCAGCGGCCGGCACGGAGATCGCGGAGGTGACGCCGGGAACCACTTCAACCTCGACGCCGTTCTGCCGGCAGAACTCGGCTTCCTCGCCGCCGCGGCCCAGGACGTAGGGGTCACCGCCCTTGAGCCGGACCACGCGGTGGCCCTGCAGGGCCTCCTCGACCAGGATCTTGTTGATCTCCGCCTGCGGGACAGGATGGTGCCCGGGGGTCTTGCCGACCTCGATCACGCGGACGTCGGGAGCGAGTTCGCCCAGCAGTTCGCGGGGCCCGAGGCGGTCCGCGACCACGACGTCGGCCTGGCCCAGGAGCCGGCGGCCGCGAACGGTGATAAGTCCGGTGTCGCCGGGGCCGCCGCCCACGAGGGCCACGGAGCCCGTGCTGGCACGGCGGCGTCGCAGCGGCAGGTCTCCGGTTTCCAGGGCGGTGGCGACGGCGTCGCGCAGGGCCATGGCGCGGCGCGGGTCTCCCCCGGCGTTGATGGCGATCTTGACGTCGTCCACCACGGCCACGGCCGGCGTCCACGCGGCGGAAGCTTCGTGGTCGGAGGCGTTGACGCACCAGACGCGCTGCGCCTCGGCGTCGGCCGAGACCTGCGCATCCACGGCGGCGTCGCCGGTGGCGGTCTGGACGAACCAGACGCCGTCGACGTCGGACGGACGGTACGGGCGGGGCTCCCAGTTCAGGAGGCCGGCGTCGGCAAGTTCAGCGAGCGCCGGGCAGGCAACGGGCGCCACAACGCTGACGCGGGCACCGGCGTCGAGCAGTCCCTTGGCGCGGCGCGCGGCCACCGGTCCGGCGCCAACCACCAGCACGGGACGGCCGAGGAGGCGCAGCGCCGTGGGGTAAATGTCCTGAATTGCCATGCATCGACGATAGGGCGGCGTCACATAGCGGAACAACGGCACGGAAACACCAGTTCACGCAAGGTAACGCCGCGTCACAATTGTTGGCGGGCTTATGCGGGCAGGCTGGGAGCGGTCCGGGGGCACTTTGACGGCCGAAGCAGGCATCTCGGGCCACAAGAGACGGCGTGTCCGTGTCAATGTGCCCCCGGCCCCGCAGGAGCACGGGCCTCGGCCTACTTCACGGCGATAAGTTCGACCAGCTTGATGTCCGGATCCTTGGCCAGCAGGGCGGGACCGTGCTGGCCGAGGGCTGCGGGAATGGCCCCGTTGAGGTGGGCCTGGCGGTCCTCTTCGGTGTCGAAGGTGTCGAAGATGCCGAAGGTGTTCTCATTGAGCCGGAAGGCGTACCAGGTCCGCGTTCCGGGTTCGCCGAGCACGATTTCCCGGCCGCCGCTCAGGAAGTCCCAGACGTCCTGTTCCTTCCCCGCCTGGGCCTCGACCAGGGCCAACACGCCAAATTTCGCTGCCACAGCTATCTCCTTGGAATCAGTCTTGAAATGGAGCTAGGAATCAGTCCTGGACGTGGCCGGACCCGGCCCCTAGCCGTGAGTGTAGGCCCCCGCCTGTACCCCGACAAGGAGTCCCACTTTGGATGCCGGCAAGGAGTCATGACATGGAGCGCCGAGAGTCGCCCCAGCGAGGAGGCCCGGGGACGCAGCAGGGCCCGACGGCGGTAGTCGCCGTCGGGCCCTGAAGTGCTGCTTTGCGGTGCTGGAGTTAGCGGGTTTTGGGTGGAGCAGTTTGGGGTTAGCGGGTGCTGCCGGCCAGGAGGCCCCGGCGGCGGAGCAGCCGCTTTTCGACCGGTGCGAACACGAGCAGCTCGATCAGGATTCCGACGGCCAGGATCAGCAGGATGGCGGCCATCACGATGGTCATGTCGGACAGGACGCGGCCCTGATCCAGCATGGAACCCAGGCCGAAGCCGATGGTGCCGCCCACGGCGATGATCTCCGCGGCCATGAGCGAGCGCCAGGAGAACGCCCAGCCCTGCTTGAGGCCGCCGATGTAGCCGGGCAGCGCCGCGGGCAGGATGATCTGCACGGCCAGCTGGAACCTCGACGCACCCAGGACCTTGCCGACGCTGCGGTACTGCGGCGGGATCTGGTCCACGCCCGAGATCAGGCCGTTGATGATCGAGGGGATGGCACCCATGAACACCACGAAGTACACCGTGGCGTCAGTGATCCCGAACCAAAGAATGGCGGCCGGCACCCAGGCAACCGACGGCAGGACCTGCAGCCCGGAGATGAGGGGCCCGAACGCGCGGCGCAGCGGGGCCACCTGGGCCAGCAGCAGGCCCACAGGCGTCGCGATGACCACGCTGATCAGGAAGCCCACGATGCCGCGCTGCAGCGAGGTCCAGACGGCCTCCTGCAGCTTGCCCTCGGCCCAGAGGGTTCCGATCTGGCTGACGACATCCAGCGGGCCGGGCACGAGGTCGCGCCGCTTGAAGCCGAGCGAAACATACAGCTGCCACGCCACGATCAGCACGGCCAACGCGGCCACCGGCAGCAGGATCCGGCTCCAGTCGATGCGGACCTTGCGCGCGGCGTCGGACTGGAGGGAATCAAGCCCTGATTCGAGCTGACGAAGGTCAGCCGAACCGGTGGAAGAACGGGTCAGGGCAGCATGGATTTTGTGGGTCTCGGCCGGGGCTTCAGTCACGCGAGTGTCGGGACGGCCGCTGCCGGTGCCGGTCGCTTCGTCCGCGGGGCGAACGCGGTCCGGCGAAGGGGCCGGGGCGGCATCGGGTGTGGCGCTCGAAAGGAACTTACTTGGCATGGCGGCGGATCTCCTCGCGTAGCCGGGCGGTGATTTCGCCGGTGAGCTGACCGGCCAGGCCGGCGTCGGTCCGGTGTTCTTCGCTGACGTGCCATTCCCGCACCACACGGCCGGGCCGGGAGGAGAGCAGCAGCACACGCTGGCCCAGGCGGACGGCCTCGCGGACGTTGTGCGTGACAAAAACGATGGTGCGCCCGGTTTCCTTCCAGATCCGTTCCAGCTCGTCGTGGAGCAGGTCGCGGGTGATCGCGTCCAGCGCGGCGAACGGCTCGTCCATCAGGAGCAGCTGCCGGTCCTGGGCCAGGGACCGGGCCAGGGACACGCGCTGGCGCATTCCGCCGGAAAGCTCGTGCGGGCGCTTGTCCCCCGCGCCGCCCAGGTGCACCAGGTCCAGCAGCTCGCCGGCCCGGACCCGGCGCTCGGCCTTCCCGACGCCGCGCAGCTTCAGGGCCAGCTCGATGTTCTCCCGCGCGTTCAGCCACGGAAAGAGTGCCGCGTCCTGGAACATGAAGGCGGCGCCGTCGCTGGGCACTTCCAGAGCGCCCGACGTCGGGGCCTCCAGTCCCGCCATGATGTTGAGCAGGGTGGACTTGCCGCAGCCGGAGGCACCGAGCAGGGCGACGAACTCGCCCTGCTCGATGGTGGCGTTGACGTCGTCCAGCACCGGGGCGCCGTCGCCGAAGCGCTTGCCCAGGTTTTCCAGTACGACTGGCATGGTCACGTCCTTACTTTTTGTGGCGGATAGCTGGAGGCCCGGGGACTAGTCCTTGCCCAGCCCTTCGGCGGAGACCTTCTGGCCTGCCACGGCGTTGAGCGCCGTGAGGTCGAAGATGCCGTTGATGTCGGCCTGCTTGGTGGTGCCGGCGTCGACGCCGTCCTGGAGCAGTTTCTTGTACGTGCCGGCGAGCGGGTCGACGGTGAAGGCGATGTTCTTCAGGGACCGGTCGATGACATCGGCCGGCAGTGCCGACCCGGCGGCTGCCTTGAGTGCGGCGTTCAGGACCGTGGCCTTTTCGGTGGCGGGAGCCGCATTGAGCCAGTCGACGGATTCCACGTGGCCCTTGAGCAGCGCCTGCACGGTGGCGGGGTGTTCAGCGGCGAACTTCTTGTTCACGATCAGGACGGTGGTGATGAACTCGCCCTTGTCCCACAGGTCCTTCTCGTCGACCAGGACCTTGGCGCCGGCCTGAAGCACCAGGCGGGAGGCCCAGGGCTCGGGCAGCCATGCGCCATCGAGCTTGCCGTCCTGGAACAGCTTCAGGGTCTGGGCGTTCTCGGTGGGGTTGATCGAGACGTCGCCGCTGCCGTCGGTGGAGGTCTTGTAGCCCTGCTTGCCGAGCCAGGCGCGGAGGGCCACGTCCTGGGTGCCGCCGAGCTGGGGCGAGGCGAGCGTTTTGCCCTTGAGGTCGGCCGCGGAGTTGATTTCCGGCTTCACCACCAGCTGCGCACCGCCGGACGCGGCGCCAGCAATGATGTTGATGGACTCCCCGTTGCTCTTGACATAGGAGTTGATGGCCGGGTTAGGACCGATGTAGGTGGCGTCGATGGCGCCGGCATTGAGGGCCTCGATCGCGGCGGGGCCGGCGTTGAAGACCTGCGTGCTGAGCTTGGTCTCGCCAAGGCTCTTGGCGATGAAGTCCTTGTTGACGCCGACCAGTGCCGGGGCGTGGGTGATGTTGCCGAAGTAGCCGAGCCGCAGTTCGGTGGCCGGGCTGGTGTTCGCCGCCGCCACTGCCGCGGCCGGTTCCGGGCCGCGGGACAGCGATGATGCCACGGCTACGCCGGCGGCGATCAGGAGCACCAGGCCAGCGGCGAGGGCGATCTGCAGGCTGCGCTTGCGTTTGGGCTTGCCGGTCTCGCCGGCGACGATCCGGGTGGTGCCGGCGGTCGTCGAGCCATGCGTCTGCGCATTCGGCTTTTCTGGGGTAGATGACATGCGGGGAGTCCTTGTCTGGGGTGTTCGGATGAAGCCGGGCGAATAGTCAGCGCCGGCGACATCGCCCCGGGAAATCCGGGCGGGGGCGGCTGGGGAACCGTTCCGATGAAGTCATGGATTCACCATAGGGAGTGTCATGAACGCGGTTCAACGGTCCGGAAACCCGGGGTCACGCGAGTTCATGCAGCGTCACATTTCGGCCCAAGACAGCGCGCACGGCCATCCGGGCTCCTGAGCTCTTCAATCGCCCTTGACGTTAACGAGCTGGTGCAGCTTGTGCCGTATCTTGACGAGGTCGGCGGAGTCGCGCATCACCTGGTCGATGGGTTTGTACGCCGCCGGGATCTCGTCGATGAATGCCTCGCTCGGACGGAATTCGATGCCCTGCATGGCGGTCTTCAGCTCGGCCAGCGAAAACGTTCTCCTCGCAGCCTTCCTCGAGTATTCCCTCCCGGCGCCGTGCGGCGATGAGTTCAGGGACACGGGGTTCCCTAGCCCGATAACGACGTAGGACGCCGTGCCCATGGAGCCCGGGATGAGCCCGGCGTCCCCCGCTTCGGCCCTGATGGCCCCCTTACGCGAGACCCAGACGGATTTGCCGTAATGCTTCTCCTTCGCGGTGAAGTTGTGGTGGCAGTTGATCCGTTCGGCTTCCCGGACGCGACCGCCTATCCATGATTCAAACTGCCGGACCACGCGGTCCATCATCTCCTCACGATTCAGCAGAGCGAAGTGCTGGGCCCAGCGGAGTTCCTTGATATAGCGGTCGAATTCGGGAGTGCCCTCCTCGAGGTAGGCCAGGGCAGGATTTGGCAGGACGGCGGTTCTCATCCGGACCCCGCCCTGCGCCCGGGCGATGTGCCGTTGCGCGATCTTGGTGCCCACGCCGCGGGAGCCTGAGTGCAGGAACAGCCACACGGCGTCCGTCTCATCCGCGCACACCTCGATGAAATGATTGCCGGACCCCAGCGATCCCAGTTGCAGCTTCCAGTTTGCGGCGTACTGGGCGGGCTCGAATCCCGCTGTCGCTGCCATTCGCTGCAGCTCAGCCACCCGCGGTTCGGCGGTGACGGTGATTTTGCGGTTGTTGTGCCCGGCGGACAGCGGAATGGCGTGCTCGATACCCTCCCGCAGGCGTTTCCGGTCCTTGGGCAGGTCCTTGAGGGCGTACTGCGTGCGGACGGCAATCATGCCGCAGCCGATGTCGACGCCCACGGCAGCCGGGATAACCGCACCTAGGGTGGGTATGACGGATCCCACTGTGGCGCCCAGGCCCAGGTGGGCGTCCGGCATGAGCGCCAAGTGCGGGTAGATGATGGGCAGCCGAGCCGTGGCCAGGGCCTGCTCGCGTGTCTTGTCATCGAGGATCGACGCCCAGCTGATGAGCCGGCTGTTGATGACTTCCACGGCACCCCTCCATGACGATGATCATGGTCTGCCGGCCGGGTGGCAAGGGCCAACGCGGCGAAGACGCGGGAAACGCGCGGGGTCGCCGTAATTTCCCGGCGACCTCGCGCGTTTCCGGCGACTCCGGGGAATCCAGCGAAGCGCCGGGTCCCAGCAGCCTAGGCAGGCCTAGATCGAGTAGCGCTCGTCCTCATGGTCGCCGGGGTGGTCGTTGACCAAGCCCGCGGCGAGGGTGTTGCCGTCGAGCGGGTCGATCACCAGGAACGCCCCGGTGCGGCGGTGGTGCAGGTAGTTCTCCAGCGGAAGCGGCGCGGCGAGGCGCAGCTGCGCGTGCCCGATGTCATTGAGCTCCAGCGTGGACGTCGGCTCCAGGCCGAAGCTGGCGAGGTCCAGCTTGCCCGTGACGTTCCGGACCATTGCCTGGACGGTGCGGGTGCCGTGCTTGACGAGCACCTTCTGGCCTTCGCGGAGGGGCTTGGGCGAGAGCCAGCAGAGGGCTGCGTACAGGTCGGCCGAGGCTTCGCGGACGGTTCCGGCGGCGGCGATGGTGTCACCGCGGGCGACGTCGAACTCATCTGCCAGCCGGATGGCCACGGACTGCGGCGCGGCGGCTTCCTCCAGGGAGGCACCGGCGAAGTCGATGCCCACGACCGTGGTGGTTCGCGGGTTCTGGCCGGGGGTCAGGACCGAGACCTTGTCCCCCACCTTGACCGAGCCTTCGGTGATC
>JBKPJW010000647.1:0-3381 GCA_046730875.1 Actinomycetota bacterium
CAATTGGCTTCATCGACGCCGAGATGATCACGTCCAAGGGCGCCCACCAAAAGCTGGTTCGGCCCTTCCTGAACGCGATGCAGACATCCGAGTACATCGTCGAGAACTTCAAGACCAACGGTCGGCCGCTGTTCAACGAAAAAGCAGCCAACATCCTGCTCAACGATCCGAAGACCGCCCAGGACGCAAAACGCCTCTTCATGGGGAACCCTGAAAAAGCCCTCGCCATGACACTCAAGGGTCCGGCTGAAAACCAGCAGTCCTACACGGAGGCCTTCAACCAGATCTTTGGCGCCTGACATGGCGACCCTTGAGACCGCCCTGCTCCCGGACTCCGGACCGGCGCCGGCCAACGTCCGCTCGAGAGTCGCCCGGCGCGAACGCAAGAACTGGAGGCAATACGTCGGGTTTACCCCTGCCGCCGTCGTCTTCGGAGTCTTCTTTATCGCGCCGCTCTGCCTAATCGTTGTCTACTCGTTCTGGCAGACCAAGGACTACAACCTGGTGCCGGAGTTCACCACGAAGAACTACGAAACCATCGCCACAACGGACACGTACATCAAAACGCTGGGCAAGACGATTCTGACGGCATTGCTCGCCACCGCAACAACACTCGCGATCGCTTTCCCGTTCTGCTACTGGCTGGTCAGGTACGTTCCGCCGCGGCTGCAGCGAGTCCTGTTCCTGCTCGTTATTTTGCCGTTCTGGACCAGTTACCTGCTGAGGGTCTATGCCTGGGTCGCGATCCTTGGCGACAACGGCGCGATCAACGTCCTCTTGAGGAACCTCGGGCTCACCGATGAACCGGTGCGGTTGTTCTTGTACGACACCCCGGGCGTGTTCATCGTCCTGGTCTACCTGTACTTTCCCTTTGCCGCTCTGACTCTGTACTCCTCGCTCGACCGCTTCGACTGGGGCCTGCTCCGGGCCAGCGTCGACCTGGGCGCCTCGCCGATGCGCAGCCTTGTGACGATCCTGCTCCCGCAGATGAAACTGGCCATGGTCACCGCCGGAATCTTCGTGTTCATCCCCATCCTGGGCGAGTATGTCGCGCCTTCGATCGTCGGCGGGACCAACGGAGTTCTCATGGGGAACCTCATTGCCAACTTCTTCGCGGGATATCTCTTGCCGCTCGGATCGGCCGCCAGCGTATTGATTGCCCTGGTGATTCTCATCCTCCTGGTCCTCTTTCGAAGGGGACTCGACACTAAGGATATTTATGGCTCATGACATGGAAGTCGTAAACCCCCGCGCCGGGCTCTTTCGAGTCATTCTCACGGCCTACGGGGTGCTGATCTACCTGTTTCTGTTCGCTCCCATCGCAGTGATGGTTCTGCTTTCGTTCAACAAATCGAAAGTGGTCGGCTTTCCGATGACAGGGTTCACCCTGGACTGGTATTCATCGCTCACACAAAACTTGATCATCCAGGACGCACTCGGGAAGTCCCTGGCCGTGGGAGTCTCGGTCACCGTTCTCGCCACGGTCATCGGCACCGCTGCGGCATTCCCGCTGGTGCGTGCCCAGCTCAAACACCGCAGCGCGGTCCGCGTCTTCATCACCTTGCCCATCATGATTCCCGGGCTCCTCATCGGCGTCGCGATCCTCGTGCTTTCGACGAATATCCTGCATTTGCAGCCGTCGTTGCCGATCGCCGTCATCGGTCAAACAGTCCTCGCGACACCCTTCGTCATCCTCGTGGTGTCCTCAAGACTGGAGAGCCTGGACCGCAACTTCGAGCGGGCGGCAGCGGACCTGGGCGCGGGACCGGTGCAACGGTTCAGCTTTGTTGTCCTGCCCCTGGTTTACCCCGGGATCGTGGCCGCGGCCCTCATGGCTTTCACGCTGTCGCTGGACGAGTTTGTTGTTACCAATTTCATCATCGGCAGCGATCAGACGCTTCCGATCTATATCTACAGTCAGCTCAAATTCGGGATTACCCCGGAAGTCAACGCTTTGGCCTCCCTCATGCTCCTGGGAACGATCGCTCTGGTCGTTGTCACAGCCCTGGGCCTGCGTCTCATCAAAATGTTGACCGCAAAGAGCAGGCAAGAAGAAACAACAGGGGTGCCAGCATGAAGAAGTCTTGCGAAATTTCCGTCGTCCTGGAGGCATTCACGGACACCCCACTCGAGGACGTGCTTACCTGGCTGAGCCAGGCGGTCCCCGAAGTCACCGCCGTCGAGGTAGGAGCCGGCGGGTACGCACCGCACCCGCACTGCGATCCGGATGAGCTGCTGGCCAGCGAGTCGAGTCGAACGCAGTGGCTCTCGACGCTGGCACGGCAAGGCATCAGCCTGGATGCGCTCAACGTGTGGGGCAACCCCCTGCACCCTGACCCCGAAATCTCCCGGGCCCACGACCGTGCACTTCGGCGGGCCATCCGGCTTGCCGGTCCCCTCGGGACAAATACGATCGTGGCAATGTCCGGATGTCCGGCCCCCACTGCAGCGGATGTTTCGGCTTCCTTTGGTGCAGGCGGCTGGCTCCCCTATCTGGAGGGCGTGCACGACCGACAGTGGGAGGACCAGGTCGCACCCTACTGGTCCGAAATCGCCGACTTCGCTCAGAGAGAGAACCCCGACGTCAACCTCTGCATCGAACTGCACCCTGGAACGACGGTCTACAACGTGGAGACGTTCGAAAAATTCACAGCCCTCGGACCAAACCTCTACGCGAACCTGGACCCCAGTCATTTCTTCTGGATGGGCATGGACGCGAACAAGGTTGTCGAGCGGATCCTGCCCAGGATAGGCCACGTCCACGCCAAGGACACCTCATTCAACGAGGAAGCCCTTGCGCTTAATGGGCTGCTTGACCACCGGTGGCCGGCCAGCCCGGCAGAGATGCCATGGAACTTTTCGGTACCCGGCCGCGGCCACGACGAGTCCTGGTGGCACGCGCTCATCGCCCGGTTCGCTGACTCACCCGTCAGAGGCATCTCTATCGAACACGAGGATCCTTTCGTGGACGCCAAGGCAGGCGTCAAGGAAGCCGCTGGGCTCCTACACCGCGCCCTCAATGCCACCTCGCCACACCCGACTGCCCAACTTGCAAACCTCACCCCCTAACTACTTCATCTCAAGGAGAACCAAGTCATGACTCGTCGACTCAAAGTTGGTGTTGTCGGTGCCGGCCTCATCGCCCAGGTGATGCACCTCAACTACCTCAGAGAGCTCTCTGACCGCTACGAAATTGCCGCGCTGTGCGACATCTCAGCGGAAAACGCCACAAACAATGCCAAAAGGTACAACATTCCGAAGACCTTCTCCGACTGGCGCGAAATGCTCCGGGAACCGATTGACGCGGTCCTCATCCTGACGTCGGGAAGCCACGCACCCATCGCCATCGCCGCGGCGAAAGCGGGCAAGCATGTCCTGGTG
>JBKPJW010000648.1:0-1508 GCA_046730875.1 Actinomycetota bacterium
CCATCCTGCAGATCGCCCTGATCTCCCGGATGGTCCGGCGCGAAATGACCAACAACTTCGCCGCACCCTATCTGACCGTGGCCCGGTCCCGCGGCGTCCGGGGTTCCATGCTGACCTGGCGCTACGCCATGGGCAACTCGGCCATCCCGGTCTTCACGGCCCTGGGCACCCGCTTCGCGGCCATGCTCAACGGCGTGGTGGTGGTGGAAGTGGTGTTCGCGTGGCCCGGAGTCGGCTCCCTCGTTGTCCGGGCGCTGGAGACCCGCGATTACCCGCTGATCGTGGCCACCGTCCTCATCACGGCGCTGCTGGCGGTCGCCGTCCAGCTGGTCATCGACCTCGCCTACCCCCTGCTTGATCCCCGCGTTCGTCTTGGAAAGGCGGCCACAGCATGAGCCTCAGCGATACCGCAGCTCCTTCCGCAGGAAACCAGCCAGAAGTCCCCTCGGGCCTCACCGCCGAGTCGCCTGCCTGGAAGCCCTCCCCCAGCGCCGTCACCAAGGAGCTGATCGCCAAGGCCGCGGCCACCCGCCGCCGGATCTCCTCCAAGGTGAAGATCCGCGTCGGCATCGTCTGCACCCTGCTGGTGGCCATTCCCATCCTGCTGGCGCAGGTCCTGCCCCTGCCGGACCCCAACCACCAGGACCTTGCGCAGCGGCTGCTTCCGCCGTTGACGCAGGGACACCTGTTCGGCACCGACCAGCTTGGGCGCGATCTCCTGTCCCGTGTCCTGTACGGCGGCCAGGTCTCGCTCACCATCGGCGTCCTCGCTGTGGTGGTCTCCGGCGTCCTCGGCGTCGTCGCCGGCGCGGCCGCCGGCTACTTCGGCGGCCGGCTGGACACTGTGGTCTCACGCCTGATCGAGGCCCAGATGTCCCTGCCGCTGCTGATGATGCTGCTGCTGGTGGTGGCGCTCTTCGGCCCGTCCATTCCCGTCATCACGTTCGTGATCGCCATCGCTCAATGGCCTGAAGTGGCCCGTCTGACCCGGTCCATGGTGCTGGTGGAACGCGAAAAGCCCTACGTCTCGGCCGCCCGGATCCTGGGCCTGCACCGCGTGCAGATCCTGATCCAGCACATCATCCCGAACGTCATCAAGCAGGCCACGCTGGTGGTCCTGCTCCTGCTGGCCCAGGCCGTACTGCTGGAAAGCGCACTGAGCTTCCTGGGCGCCGGCCCGCAGCGCCCGTTCGCCACCTGGGGCCGCATCATCTCCGACGGCCAGGACTACATCACCACCGCCTGGTGGCTGGTGACCCTGCCCGGCCTGGTGATCGTGCTCATGGTGGTGGGCGTGAACCTGCTGGGCGACGGCCTCCGGGACCGTCCCCGCCGCAAGAAGAAGGGTGCCTAGGATATGAACCAGCATTCGAAAATGACAGAACAGCCGCTGCTGGAGGTCCGCGACTTCCAGGTGGAACTGATCACCGACGCCGGCATTGTCCGCGCCGTGGATTCCGTCAGCTTCACCATCCACCGGGGCGAGACGGTCACCATTATCGGTGAGT
>JBKPJW010000649.1:0-5595 GCA_046730875.1 Actinomycetota bacterium
GTCCACGTCCACCCACCTGCATGGATCCGCATCGCTGCCGCAATATGACGGCTACGCGAGCGACATCACGCACCCGGGGTTCTACAAGGACTACCACTATCCCAACTTCCAGCCGGCCCGTACGCTCTGGTACCACGACCACGGCGTCCACTTCACCGCCCTGAACGCCTATTCCGGCCTTGCTGCGCAGTATCACATGCACGATCCCATCGAACGGCAGCTCCTCCCGCAGGGCCGCTACGACGTTGCAGTGACGGTCAGCGACGCGATGTTCGCCGCGAACGGGTCCCTGGGCTACGACGACAACAGCCACTCCGGACTGTGGGGGGACGTGATCCTGGTCAACGGGAAGCCCTGGCCGGTCATGAAGGTGCAGAAGCGCGTGTATCGTTTCCGGATCCTGAACTGTTCCATCTCCCGATCCCTGCGCCCTACACTCAGCACCGGTGATCCGCTGGTGGTGGTTGGTACGGACGGCGGCCTGGTTCCGGTGGCGCAGTCCGTGGCCAACTACCGCCACGGAGGGGCGGAGCGGTATGAGGTCCTGATTGATTTCCGGAAGTACAAGACCGGGCAGCGGATTGAACTCCGCAACCTGTCCAATAAGAACAATGTGGACTACGACTTCACCAACAAGATCATGGCCTTCGACGTCACGGACGAGCCGGTGGACACCACGGACCCGACCTGGAACCGGATCCCGACCACGCTGGCCAGCAGCGAGGCGATGTCCCTGAAAGCGGGGCAATCCGTGAAGACACGCAAGTTCCGGGTCAAGCGGAACGACTCCACCAACATGTGGACCATCAACGACGACAGCTGGCAGGACGTCATCGCGAGCGGATACAAGAAAGTCATCGCCGACCCGGACCTCAACTCGGTGGAAATCTGGGAAATCGAGAACAAGTCCGGCGGCTGGTTTCACCCCCTCCACATCCATCTTGTGGACTTCCAGATCCTCAGCCGCAACGGTGCCCCGGCCCTGGCCCACGAGCGCGGCCCCAAGGACGTGGTCTATGTCGGCGAGGGCGAAACCGTCCGGCTGCTCATGAAGTTCACGCCGAACACGGGCCTCTACATGATGCACTGCCACAACCTGCCGCACGAGGACCACGACATGATGGCCCAGTTCCGGGTGGGCCTGAAAGAAAACGACGAGGACCCGAACGACCCCATGACGGCGGCCAAGGCCGCTTGGGACGACGAGAAGGATTGAACGTCGTGGAACAGGCCGGCCGCGGCAGCCGATCGCGGCGCCGCCTTCCGCCCGGCCCCCGGGCGGAAGACGGGCGCCGGCGGCACAGACTCCTGGTCGCGGCCGTGATCCCGGTCCTGGCTGTTCTCGCTACCCGCACCTGGCTCGTGGAACCCGTGACAGTCTCCTCGGATAGCATGGCCCCGACAATTCAGACGGGCGCCGTTGTGCTCCTGTACAAGCCGGCAGCTGCTGCGGGCTGGATTCGAAACGGCGTCGTCGTCGCCTTCGCCAGTCCGATCGATGGCCGGACGGCGATCAAGCGCGTCGTTGCGGAAGAGGGGCAAAGAGTGGCCATCCGGGACTCGGAACTGTTCGTCGATGAGGTACCCGTCGCAGAGCCATTCATCGACCACAGCCGGATAGACGGCACCTACTTCGGGCCCGAGACGGTGCCGGCGGGGAGTGTCTTCGTCCTGGGGGACAACCGCGGCGTGTCAATCGATTCCAGGGATTTCGGAGCAGTGCCGTTGACGGCGATCCAAGGCAGCTTGCTGACCGGCCAAAAATAGACACGTCCCGGATTTCGCCGGTGAAGTCGGCTGCCTCACGCGACGGCCTTCCGCTGCAGTCATGCCGTTCGCTACCGCCGCGGGGTGGAGTCCTGGGCCCCCCGCGGAGCCACGGTGAGGGAAGCGACACTTTCCAGTCCGGGATGCAGGGGGTCGCCGCCGTTCACAACACCTCTCTGCCACCCCAGTTTCAGCCCGTCCGCTGCCACCTCCAGATAGGCCAGGTTGTTGTCGAACCACGGACCTTTGAGGCCGGACCAGTGAAACGGCGGGTCCGGGACTTTTGCCGAGCGGGCAACCAAGGCGCCTATCGGCGCGGCCAGGCCGTAGGACATCACGGCCGCGAAGGACCTCATCAGCCGGGGCAGCGGGTTGCGGATGGGCGAGCACACGGCCTGCAGGATCCGGCTGCCCGAGTCCCGGTCCACCTCTGAAACGTAGGAGTAGTGGACGTCCCCGGAGAGAAACGTGATGGTGTCCGGGGCCGGGCCGCGTTTGCCGTCGGCGACCTCGGTCACCATGGCCGCCACCTCCCGGAAGCTGTTCTCGAAGGCACCCCAGTGTTCAAGGTCCAGCGCCTGGCGCAGCTTCTCGCCTGCCCTGGCGGGACGGTTTCCCCAGGCGCCCTGGGAAATGGCCTCATTCCAGGACTCGACGTAGTGCAGGCCCATGGGCAGCAGGAAAGGCAGTGACGTCGCCACGAGCACGTGGCGGAAACCGCCTCGCATCCGGCCATCGAACCAGGCCATTTCCGCCTTGTCGACGAGGGCCCGATGGTCCGGCGCCAGATCCCGGGCCGCCCGGGAATCCACTACAATCAGGCGCGTGTCCCCGAAATCCCGGCAGTAGCTCCACCGGTACGATTCAGGGTCCTGATCAGCCCGGTCCGCAAAACTGTCCAGCTCCGCCCCGACATCGATCTCGTCGTCGCCGGTGTGCCCGGTGATCCGCCCCCAGATCGCATCCTCCGCCCGCTCCTGCGGCGAAAGGTTTCCCAGGTGCTGGTAGACCCAGTACGAGGCGAGCCCGGCGACAATCCGCCCGTGCCACCAGGAGGTGGCCTCCATTTTCTCCTTCCAGCTCAGTGACGTGTTCCAGTCGTCGCGGATGTCGTGGTCATCGAAGATCATGGCGCTGGGCAGGGTGGACAGCAGCCATCGATTCGCGGGGTCGGACCATGCCAGGTAGTAAAGGTGGGCGTATTCCTCAAAGTCCTTGAGCTCCTCGCCGGGCGGTGCCTCGATGTCGCGTCGGGCCCGGATGAACTCCTGCATCTGCTCGCTGGTCAGGTCGGCGTACACCTGGTCCCCCAGGAAGACCACCAGATCCGGCCACGGCTGGTCACTACCGGCGGCCATCGCCAGGGCGTAGGCGCGCAGTGAGTCAACACCGTGGGTCCGGTTTCCGGATTGGTCGTGGGGCACGCTGGTCCGGCAGGAGCCGTAGGCCATCCGCAGCGGCTTGCCGGGCGTCAGCGTCGCGATCATGGACGGCGGGAAGCCGGAGGAGGGGTCGGGCCAGACCTGTGTTCCGTTAACATCGACGGCGTACGCCGTGACCGTTCCGGGCTCCAGCCCGTTCAGCTCCACCAGCGCATAGTGGTGACCGTGGACTGCGAACGTGCTGGCCGCCCAGGCCCTGCCGCCGGCACGGACGCAAACCCGGGCAGTAGATTCGGTCTCCACCCAGACACTCGCCGAGGTCTCATCCATGTAGCGCACCATCGGGCCGAGCACCAGGGGAGAGGTCGTCATGAAACAGTTGTACCCGCTCCGGCCGGGCGCGGCCATGGCCTCGCGGAAAGATCCAACAGAGCCGCCTCCGGCAACGTTGATGCCACTACCGTGGTTCGTTGCGTGCTTTTGCTTCGGCAGGGCCACTGTCGGATTCGCCAGGCCCCCGGGCCAGCTGGTCGTGGAGCCTGTTGATCTGGGCCGTGAGGCGGGCAAGCTCCTCGCTGCCGAGGGGTTCGTCCGCCTTCTTCCGGACATGGGTTGCGGCCGTCACACTCTCAACAAGCCAGGAGGACACCGCCGCAGTGACCATGCTTAGCACTGCAAACCCGCCGACCATCAGCGCGGCCGCAGCCCACCGGCCAGGAGTTGTGACGGGGTAATAGTCGCCGTAACCGATCGTTGTGATGGTGACGATCGCCCACCACAATGAGTCGCCCATGGTGGTGATATTCGCGTTCGGTGCGCTCCTTTCGAAATGGAGGACGCTGAGGGCAACTGTGTAGATCAAAAGGATGGCCGAGACAAGGACGTAGGCCATGACACGGGTCCTGATGGCAGTGCCCGGGGCCCGTTCCATGACTCGACGCAAGGTGAAAGGACGCAGGAGCCGCAATGGCCGCGCTACCGGGAGCACCACCATGAGCAGATCCAGAGGGTGGCGGAGGAACCATCGGCCCCGCTGGGGAGCCAGGAGCAACTTCACGATGTAGTCGACGCCGAAGGCAATCCACGTCAACCAGATGACGAGGGTCAGGGCAGCGGCATAGGGGTCCGGCGGTTCGAGGATGACCAGGACGGAGTAGGCCGCCAGAAAGAGAAAAGCCGCACCGACGAGGGGCCACTCGGAATGCCTTTGCCAGGTTTCTTGCCTCATGGCTGAATGCTAGGACTTTGTCCCCCGGATGTCCCACGAATTTGCAGGCCGAGTCCCCCGAGTCCTTGCGGCGGCCGGTTCTCTCCGGCGCCCTTGACGACGTGAGCCGGATGAGTCTGCCGGTGCCCGGCCCCCAACCAGGAGGGCAAACCCCGGAGCGCTGACAAGGGGCCCCCGCAGCGGTACATTGTGGTTTCAGGTGTCGGCCCGCGCTGGGCGCGGCACAGCACGATGCCAGAGTCGGCGGAGGCGATATGCCATGGAGGAACATCAGCGGAAAGACGGAACCCGGCGCGTGCGGGCGCGGCAAGGCCGGGCGCCCGAGCACAATCTCGCCAGCGAATTGGGCGTCGTGGAACAGAACATCCTGCTGCGTATCCAGGATTTCAATGATCCCCGCCAAGAATGGCGTCGCCTGTTCTCGGAGTTGTACGGCACATTTCTACTCGTCATTGTCGCGGCCGGAGGCGGCATGATGAGCCAGGCGTTTCCCGGTGTCATCAGCCGCACGGCGGCCGTGGTGGCCCCGGGCCTGATGGTGCTGGGAATCATCCTGTTCATGGGCAAAATCTCCGGTGCGCACCTGAACCCCGCGGTCAGCATCGCGTTCGCACTCCGCGGTGATTTCCCCTGGGGCCGGGTGCCGGGCTACATCGTTGTTCAGCTCATCGGAGCGACCCTTACCTGCCTGCTGCTGCAGGCCGTGATTGGCGTCTCCGCCACCTACGGGTCAAATTATCCGGCGTCGGGATACTCGGCGGCCGCTGCCTTCTGGATGGAAGCACTGCTGACGCTCGTGCTGGTCAGCGTCATCCTGGGGACTGCTTCCGGGGCCCAGAATGTCGGGCTCCTGGGAGCGTTCGGCGTTGGCGCGTACATCGCCCTGGCGGGCCTGTGGGGGAGCCCTATTTCCGGAACGTCGATGAACCCCGCACGAACCTTCGGGCCTGATCTCGCCGGTGGAAACTTCAGCGACTACTGGGTGTATGCCGCCGGGCCACTGACCGGTGCGGTGGTCGCCGTCGGTATCGCCTTCGTCTTGCGCGGCCCGGGCGGCGGCGAGTCGGGTTCCGGCGCGGCGCAGGGAGGCCTGTTCACGGAGGTCGCCAAAGACAGGCCCGAAGCCGCCAGGGAGACAGAAGCCTAGTGCCCGCGGCAAAGTTCGTCACGGGACCGGCATATCCGCAGCTGCGGCTTGACAACGTTGCCCTCGAGAAC
>JBKPJW010000650.1:0-16574 GCA_046730875.1 Actinomycetota bacterium
GCTGCTTGTCCTTGATGGTCTCCGGAACATCCCCGCGGACGATCGCCTGGGCCAGGCCCTCGACGACGGCGGTCTTGCCGACGCCGGGCTCGCCGATCAGCACAGGGTTGTTCTTGGTCCGGCGGGAAAGGACCTGCATGACGCGTTCCATTTCCTGCTCGCGGCCGATCACGGGGTCCAGCTTGTTCTCGCGGGCCGCCTGGGTCAGGTTGCGGCCGAACTGGTCCAGGACGACCGAGCCGGCCGGGGTACCCTCGGCCTGGCCGGGGCCGACGCCGGCACCCGTGGTCTCCTTGCCCTGGTAGCCGGACAGCAGCTGGATTACCTGCTGGCGGACCCGGTTCAGGTCGGCACCGAGCTTGACGAGCACCTGGGCCGCCACGCCTTCACCCTCACGGATGAGGCCGAGGAGGATGTGCTCGGTCCCGATGTAGTTGTGGCCCAGTTGCAGCGCCTCGCGCAGCGACAGCTCCAGGACCTTCTTGGCGCGCGGGGTGAAGGGGATGTGGCCGGACGGGGCCTGCTGGCCCTGGCCGATGATCTCCTGCACCTGCTCGCGGACACCGTCGAGCGAAATGCTCAAGGATTCAAGAGCCTTGGCGGCAACGCCTTCACCTTCATGGATCAGACCCAAGAGGATGTGTTCGGTACCAATGTAATTGTGGTTCAGCATGCGTGCCTCTTCTTGGGCAAGCACAACTACGCGACGGGCACGGTCCGTAAATCGCTCAAACATTTCGCCACACTCCTAGCTACGACGTACTTTGATGCTACGTGGCCGGGTTCCAGAATTGGGGCTTGTTCGCCACAGGGGAAACCGGAGGGTTGCGCATCCCGTCCCGAACCCTACTTCCGACGGGCCGGGAAGCGGCCGGGAAGTGGCCGGAAGCGCCCGGGCGGGGCGGTGGGAAGCGCAGCGGATTGGGCGTCGGAAGCCCGCCGGGCCGCTGCGGGGCCGGGTCCCGCGGGCGCGCCCGCGGGATGAACCTGTCCAAAGCCCGCGGCCGGCCCGCTGGAACTGGCGTTCCGCCGCCGGCATGGCAATGCCCCCGCTACATAACGGGGGCATTGGCATTTGAGAATGCGACGTGATTGCGACTCGCAAGTGCAAGCGGGTGCCGCGCACTGATGTCAGGTCCGGCTAGGAATTAGCTTTTTGATAGGCTTCCTGAATTTCAGCCTGGATACGTCCGCGGCTGTTTACCGCATAGCCGTTGTCCCGTGCCCACTGACGGATCTGGGCAGAGTCCTGATTCCGTCCGCTGGAAATTTTAGTGCGCGTGGCGCGTCCGCCTGACGTCTTGCGTGCGTGCGCCACAAAACGCTCCACCGCCGAGCGCAGTTCCGATGCATTAGATGACGACAGGTCGATTTCGTAGCTCACGCCGTCAAGGCCGAACCGGACGGTTTCGTCCGCGGATCCCCCATCCAGATCATCAACCAGGATGATTTTGACTTTCTGTGCCACAAAGACTCTCTTTCCAAAGAACGAGCGTTAGAAAAGCAGGATGTATATGCATTAAGTATCCTCCGCGTTACAGCGGGGAGTCAAAGCGCAAAACCCTCGTCAAAGGAAAACCGCAGGTGTCAATAGGGAACTATTACTTCATTTCCGGAGAAATTAGCCTTGGACAGGCCCGGAATCCTGTCCCTTGGCGCGGAGGTCCGCCTCGGCATGGGCGCGCGCTTCTGCCTGACGCTCAGATTTGTCGGCATTGAATATGGATTTCATGGCAAACCAGAAAAGCAGGCCCACCACGATGGGTGGCAGCAATACGGCGATATAGTCCATGCTCAGTGTCCTTCAGGCTTCAACAGGGGGAACAGGATCGTTTCTCGGATGCCGGCGCCGGTGAAGAGCATGACGAGCCGGTCGATGCCCAGGCCGATCCCGCCCATGGGCGGCGCGCCGTACTCGAGCGCGCGGAGGAAGTCTTCATCCAGCTGCATGGCCTCCACATCGCCGGCGGCGGAACGCCGGGACTGCTCGGTGAGGCGTTCGCGCTGGATCACGGGGTCGATCAGCTCAGAGAACGCCGTACCTCGCTCCATGCCGCCGATGATGAGGTCCCAGGCCTCGATCAGTCGGCCGTCCTCGCGGTGCTGGCGGGCCAGCGGCTGGGCGGACGGCGGATAGTCGTAGACGAACGTGGGGTTGAGCAAAGTCGGTTCGACCAGTTCGCCGAAGAGTTCGACGACGAGCTTCTCGGCTTCCCAGCCGGCGTCGACCTTGACCTCGTGCTTGGCGGCGAGTTCCAGTAGTTCGGCCACAGGGGTATCCGGGGTCACTTCCTGGCCCACGAATTCAGAAAGTCCCGGGTAGACCGCCAGCCAGGTCCAGTCGCCGTCGAGGTTGATCTCCCCCGCCTCCGTCTGCAGGACGCGGCCCACCCCGGCGGCGTCGGCGGCGTCAAGGATGATCTCCTTGATCCGGTCCGCCATGACGAACTGGTCGGCCCACGCCTCATAGGACTCCAAGGTGGTGAACTCGGGGCTGTGCGTGGAGTCCACTCCCTCATTGCGGAAGACCCGGCCCATGTCGTAGACGCGGTCGATCCCGCCCACCACCGTGCGCTTGAGGTAGAGCTCGGTAGCGATGCGCAGCGTCATCTTCTGGTCGAAGGCGTTCATGTGCGTTTCAAACGGACGGGCCGTGGCGCCGCCGTGGACCAGCTGCAGCATGGGCGTTTCCACCTCGACGTAGCCCTGGCGGTGCAGGGTTTCGCGGATGGAGCGGGTGATCGCGGCGCGGGTGTAGACCATCTCGCGGGCTTCGTCGCGGACGATCAGGTCCACGTAGCGCTGGCGGACACGCGTCTCCTCATTCAGCCCGGCGTGGAGCACGGGCAGCGGGCGCAGCGCCTTCGAGGCCATGGCCCAGGAATCGGCCATGACGGACAGCTCGCCGCGGCGGGAGGAGATGACCTCGCCCTTGATGAAGACGTGGTCGCCCAGGTCCACGAGGGACTTCCACTCCGCGAGCGCCTCCTCACCGATGTTGGCCAGGCTCAGCATGACCTGCAGCCGCACGGCCTTGCCGTCCAGGCCGCCCTCCTGGAGGGTGGCGAAGCAGAGCTTGCCTGTGTTGCGGATAAAGACAATGCGGCCGGTCACGCCGACGAAGTCGCCGGTGGTTTCATCGGCCTGCAGGTAGGCGTATTTTTCGCGGATTTCCGTGAGCGAGTGTGTCCGTTCGACACCCACCGGATAGGCCTCGACGCCGCGCTCAAGCAGCTTGGCACGCTTCTCCATGCGGATGCGGGTCTGTTCGCTGGCATCGTGCGGCTCGGCGGCGTTGTTCGGGGCGGGGGTGTTTTGGGAAGTCACAATCCCCAAGTTTACCGTCGATTGACGCCCGGGCAGGTCCCGGGCCGGGCGGGGCCGGATCTGCGGCGCGGCAGCCCGGTAGACGGGTGCGGGAATAGACTCGGGGCTGTGGAGACATGGACTGTGGGGACCGACGACGGCGATGGGCACCTTGAGCTGCACACAATCCGTCCGGCGCACCACCCGGACGGATCCCCCGCATCCGGCGCCGCCGCCGCTGCCGCGCACGGTACCGGCGGTGACGGGTCTGTCAGTCAAGGATCCGGCAGTCAAGGATCCGGCGTCGTCGTGGTGCACGGGACACTGATCACCGACACCCTCTACCGGTCCTTTGCCCGGAAAATCGCCCGGCTGCTGGGCCAGCCGGTGCACTGCTACAACCGGCGCGGGCGGGCCGGTTCCTCGCCCCAGCCCGCCGACTATTCCGCCGCCACCGAAGTGGCCGACCTCGCAACCGTGCTTCGTGAGACCGGCGCCAGCGACGTCGTCGCCCACAGCTACGGCGGATTTGTTGCCCTGCAGGCCGCCCGGAGCCTCCCGATCCGCCGGATGGTGACCTACGACGCGGCCGTCAGCCTCTCCGGGAACCTCACCAGGCGCTGGCGGCCCGAGCTGGAGCGGTCCGTGGCCGCCGGCGAACTGGACGAGGCCTGGGCCCACTTGGTGCAGGGCCTCGGGACGGCGGGGCTGGTGTCCCGGCTTCCACTGGGTGCGCTGCGCATGCTGAGCATCCTCTCGGCCAGGACCAATCTGGGCGCCGAAATGCGGGACCTGTTGCCCACGGCTGTTGCCGAGATGCGGGCGGTGCTGGCCGCCGACGCCGAGATCGCCGATTTTGCCGCCATCACCACGCCCACGCTCATGCTCAGCGGCGGCTGGAGCCCCGCCTACTTCGCCGAGACGGGCCGCCAGCTCGCCGCCGCCGTCCCTGCCCTTAGTTTCGCCGTGGTTCCCGGGCAGCTCCACGAAGGCCCCATCCGGCCGGGCAACCGGCTGGCACTCCGTACGGCGCGGTTCCTCCTCGGCGGCGCCGCGCCGGCGCCCGGGCGGATGGCCGGAGGCATGACGGTCGGCGTCGCCGGGGGCATGTCCACTATTGCCGGGCGCATGCCGGCCCGCAGGCGGCGGCCCGGCCGCTGACAGGCTGCGAAGCGGCCGGGCGCTAGAATCGGGGGCGACGCCTTCGAAAGGACCCTCTTGGCCAAGCTCTACTTCCGCTACGGCGCCATGAACTCCGGCAAATCCACGGGGCTGCTGCAGGTGGCGTTCAACTATGAGGAACGCGGCCAGCGGGTTTTGCTGGCCAAGCCGGACGTGGACACCAAGGGCGGCGCCGACGTCGTGTCCCGCCTGGGCATGACCCGTTCGGTGGACTTCCTGATCCCCGCCGGCGCATCCGCCCGCAAGCTCTTCACCGCCCAGGCCCACGGGGACGATCCCGACGCCCTGCTGCAGCACGTGGACAGCCCGCCGGTGGCCTGCCTGCTTGTGGACGAGGCCCAGTTCCTGGAACCGGAGCAGGTGGACGATCTGTTCCGCATCGCGGTCCTGGACAATGTCCCCGTACTCGCCTACGGCATCCGCACGGACTTCCGGACCCGCGCGTTCCCCGGATCGCTGCGGCTCCTGGAGATCGCGCACACCCTCGAAGAGCTCAAAACCATCTGCCGCTGCGGGCGGAAGGCCATCTTCAACACCCGCCGGATCGGGGACCAGGTGGTATTCGACGGCAACCAAGTGGCCATCGACGGCCAGGACGTCTGGTATGAATCGCTCTGCGGCGCCTGCTACCTCGAGGTCTCCGGCGGCCGGCTGGGCAACTAGCGCCCGCAACTGCGGCGCACTGCACTGTCGCTTACGCCCCCGTTTACTGCAGCGGGGCGCGGGCTCGGCTAGGCTCGGAGCATGACCCGCGAGAACATCAGAACCCCCGACGGCGGAACGATCGAGCTTTTCAGCACGGGCGCCGAGCTCGCCTCGGCGGGTTCGGGCATCGTCGTCGTGCCGGCCTCGATGGTAACGGCAGCCGATTACACGCGTTTTGCCCAGAAGCTCAGCGCTTCACTGGGCCGGCCCGTGCACACGTTCAACCGGCGCGGCCGCGGCTCCTCCTCCCCGCAGCCGGAGGACTACACCCTGGACGTGGACATCCGCGACCTCGACGCCGTCATGAAGCACACGGCCAGCACGGACGTCTTCGGCCACAGCTTCGGCGGGGCGGTGGCCCTGCACGCGGCCCGCACCCTGCCGGTGGAACGGCTGGCGGTGTATGACCCCGCAGTGTCCGTCAACCACAGCGTCACGGCAGACTGGACGCCCGAATACGAGCGGGCGACGGCGGCGGGCGACGACGACCGTGCCCTCGCCGTCCTGCTCAGAGGCCTGGAGACCGGCAGCGCACTGTCCCGGATGCCGCTGTCCATGCTGACCCTGGCGAACAAGCTCTCGGCCGGGACCCCGATCGGCAAGCAGCTGCGCGACCTCATGCAGACCGGTGTCCGCGAGATCAAGGCGATCATCGCCGCCGACATGCCGGCCGAACCGTTCCTGGAACTGCCGCTGGAGACGCTGATCATCGTCGGCGAGAAAAGCCCGGCCTACTTCGGCGTGGCCTGCGCCCAGATCCACGATGTCCTCTCCGGTTCCAGCTACACCATCCTGCCCGGCATGGGCCACGACGGCGTCAACAAGGCACCGGACAAGCTCATCGCCGAACTCAGCGCGTTTTACGCCGGCTGACGCGCCACGTTTTTTCGAGTGCGCGTTTCCTAGTGCGCGGCGGGCTGGGCAACGCCTGCGGTCTTGCGCATCATGGCGGACAGCACGACGGCGGCGAGGGCTATGACGGCGGCCGTCAGGAACGCCGCGTGCATGCCGGCAACCATCCCCGAGGACTCCGATACGAAGGCGTAGATCGAGACCAGGAGCGCCGTCCCGGCGGCGCCGGCCACCTGCTGCAGCGTGCTCATGATGGCCGAGCCGTGTGAATACAGGTGCGGGGGCAGCGGGTTCAGGCCCGTGGTGAAGGCTGGGGTGAACAGGAGAGCCAGGCCCAGGCTCAGTGCCACGTGCAGGGCAATGATCCATCCCACCGGCGATGCGGCGTCCAGCATGGCGAACTGCCAGAGGGACAGGACCATCATGACCGAGCCCGTCACCGTCAGCGGCAGCGGCCCGACCCGGTCGAAAACGCGGCCGATGAAGGGCCCCAGCAGGCCCATGGCGAGGCCGCCCGGAAGCAGCACCAGACCGGTCTCGAGTGACTTCAGGCCGCGGATCTCCTGCAGGTACAACGGCAGCAGGATCACCGCGCCGAACAACGCGATCATGGCCACGACGAGCAAGAGGACGGACACCGTGAACATCCGGAACTTGAAGGCGCGCAGGTCCAGCAAGGGGCTGTCGCTCTTTTGCAGCTTCAGCTGACGCAGGACGAACATCGCCAGCGCCGCCACGCCGACGGCCAGTGCCAGCACTGCGGGGGTGCGGGAGCCGGCCTGGCCGCCGCCGATCTGGCTCAGGCCGTAGACCAGGCCGCCGAAGGCGGGAACTGTCAGCACGACGGAGAGGGCATCCAGCCGGGTCTTCTCGGATTCGCCGATGTTGGTCAGGTATTTGGCCCCGATGGCCAGTGCAGCGAGGGCGATCGGCAGCACGAAAACGAACATGAAGCGCCAGGAAAAATGCTCCAGGATCAGGCCGGACACCGTGGGTCCCATTGCCGGCGCAACCGAAATGGCGATGCTGACGTTGCCCATGACGGCGCCGCGGCGTTCCAGCGGCACGAGTGTGAGGATTGTGGTCATCAGGAGCGGCAGCATGATGGCCGTGCCGCCGGCCTGGGTGATGCGGGCCAGCAGCAGGACCTCGAAGCCCGGCGCGAGGGCGGCCAGCAGTGTGCCGCCGGAGAACAGCCCCATGGCCAGCATGAACACGGCACGGGTGGACAGCCTCTGCAGGATGAACCCGGTGGTGGGAATCACGACTGCCATGGTGAGCATGAAGCCGGTGGACAGCCACTGCACGGTCGGGGCGTCGATGTTCAAATCGACCATCAGCCGCTGCAGGGCCACGTTCATGATGGTCTCGTTGAGGATCACGACGAACGTGGCCACCAGCAGCGTGGCGATGATGGTGACGGACTCCCGGGACATCTTCTCCGGGGTCAGAGGAGCAGGCGTCCCGGCGGTTTTAGTCTGCGCGGCTGGTGCCTGCACGGGGTCGCCGGAGGCGTTGGAAGAGACGTCTGTAGACATGGGGGTTCCCTCAGGGAGTTTTGAAGTGGGTCCTGCGAGCGTCATCGCTACAGAAGGTTGCAACCGGCGGATCCGCGGGGGCATTCCCGGATCGGAAGAAAAACTTTGTTGGCTGCTGTCAGGAGTTCAGCGGCACGTTGTCGATCAGCCGCACCGGGCCCACTTTAGCGGCGATGATTGCCAGCGCCTCGCCGCGGAACGGGGTGTTCCTGCAGTTCTCGGCCAGCGGCTCAAGCGTATACGGATCCACAACCTCGAAATAGTCCAGCTCAACGAGCGGCTGGGACAAGACGAGGGCCTGCGCGGATTCGACGTCCAGGGGTTCGCGCGCGCTGGCGCGTTCCTCGATCAGCCGCAGCGCACGGGATAGGACCAGCGCGGCCTCGCGCTGGTCCCCGGAGAGGAAGCGGTTGCGGCTGGAGAGCGCCAGGCCGTCGGCGGCCCGGACGATGGGCACGGCCACGATTTCCACAGGGAAGTTCAGGTCCGCCACCATGCGCTGGACCAGCGCCAGCTGCTGTGCGTCTTTCTGGCCGAAGTAGGCGCGGTAGGCCGGCTGGCCGCCCCCGGGCAGTCCGGCGCCCGGAATCCCGTAGTGGAGCAGCTTGGCGACGACGGTCAGCGCGCCGTCGAAGTGGCCGGGCCGGGACGCACCCTCCCACTTCTCTCCCAGGGGGCCCGCTGTGACCCGTATGGCGGGTGCCCCGCCGGGGTAGACCTCCTCCACACTCGGCACGAACGCCAGGTCCACGCCCTCGGCGTCGAGCAGGGCAAGATCGGCATCCAGCATCCGGGGGTAGCGTTCCAGATCCGTGGCCTCGCCGAACTGCAGGGGGTTGACGAAGATGCTGGCCACCACGACCTCGTTCTGGGCGACAGCCGTGCGGGCCAGCTGGGCGTGCCCGGCGTGCAGGGCGCCCATGGTGGGCACGAGCCCTTGGGACGTGCCGCCCTTCTGCGCCAGCAGCCGGGCGCTTGCGGCGCGGAGCTGGGCAGCCGTGGTGACGAGTTGGATTGCCATGTCAGGGTCCTTCCGGGGCCGGCGTCCCGTCCTGTCCGGGGCCGCCGAGCGCCTGTTCAATGCCGTCGAGTTGTTCCGGCTTCAGGAGCCCGCGGCTTCCTGCCCGGCGGGCCGTCGCCCGGGCCATGGCCAGGTACGCCTCAAGAATATCGCCGGCTGAGCCCTCGTCGTACTCGCGGAGGGCGCCGGCGTGCGCGGCCACCGTGCCGGCGTCGCCGCGGGCCACGGGTCCGGTCAGAGCCGATTCGCCGGAGGCCAGCGCGTTCTCCAGGGTGGCGCGCAGCAGCGGGCCCAGCATCCTGTCCGGGGCCTCGACGCCGACCTCGCGGAGCAGCTGCGAGGCCTGCGCCACCAGCGTGACCAGGTGATTGGAGCCATGCGCAAGGGCCGCGTGGTAGAGGACGCGGTCGGCCTCCGCGATCGCGACGGGTTCGGCGCCCATTTCGACGACGAGTGCCTGGGCGATCGGGAGCATCGCGGCGTCGGCCGTGACACCGAAGGTGCAGTCCAGGAGCCTCGTGAGGTCCAGGCTCATGCCCGTGAACGTCATCGCCGGGTGCAGTGCGAGGGGCACGGCGCCGGCGGCACGGACCGGGTGCAGGATCCCGACGCCGAAGCGCCCGGAGGTGTGCGCCACCAGCTGGCCGGCCTGCCAGGCGCCGAGCTTGGCCAGGCCTTCCACCAGCGGGCCCAGGGCGTCATCCGGGACGGCGAGCAGGACCAGTTCGGCGCGCTCCACAATGTCCTGCACATCCAGGATCGGGACGCCCGGCAGGAGGGTCTCGGCGCGTTCGCGGCTGGCGTCCGAAACGGCCGACGCCCCGATGACGGCGTGCTCGGCTCCGCGCAGCGCCGCACCGAGGACTGCACCTACCTTCCCCGCACCAATGATTCCAATGCCGAGGCGTCCTGGTTTAGCCATGGTGCGGGCCTTTCTGTGGGTCTTCTGCGGGTGCGGGGGCAGGCGCGGCCGCCGACTCCATCCAGTGCTCGCTCTTCTGAAGCCTGCGCGCCGCGCGGGCACGGGCGGACTGGTCATCCAGCAGTGCGCGGGCTTCGTCGAGGCCGGCCTGGATGAGCCGCGGGGCGACCGGCCCTGCCGTGGTGTGCAGGATCAGGTCCGCCACCCGGAATCTCCGGGCGAGCGGCCCCTGCTGGAGCGCCATGGACTGGGTCCGCTGGTGCGGCACCACCACGAAGGTCCGCCACCACCTGCCCGATCTCAGGAGCAGGGCGGTTTCCGTTGCGGTGAAGCCGTTGCGCCGCCAGCCCAGCGGCGCCAGGAACCGGGCCCGGCGCGGTGTGGTGACGAAGCCGCCGTCGGTGCCCTGCCGCTCTCCGGTTCGGGGCGTTCCGCCGGCATCCGCGATGCCCGTGATCCCTGCCGTGAAAACGCCCACCGGGTCCCGGGTTCCGGGATCCGGCAGTACGAGGGCGAGGATGCTCAGGACGTCGGCGAGGGACCCTACGGGAAGCAGGGTGGTCCGGGCCGATCCTTCGCCGTTGCTCGCGATCAGGCCGTAGCCGGCCACGTTAACCTGGATCCGGTACCAGCCGAGGATCCGCCACAGCGGCGGCTGGCTGACTTTCAGCGCCTGGATCCTGCCGGGCGGCACGGTTTGGGCCTGCGTGTCCAGCAGGCCGTAGCGCAGCCGGATGCCGTCCGGGGAGACAGCCGCCGTGAAGTTGTAGCCCTTGTTGAACGAGGACCAGTAGGAGGCGAGGAGCCCGATCACGGCAGGGATCACGAAGACCATGAAGTTCCGGTGTTCGGTGAAGGCGGAGAGCAGCACGGAGGCGATGCCGCCGCCCAGGATCACCACGCTTTGTTCGCTCAGGAGCAGCGAGCCCATCAGGCGCGGCGGCGGAACGGTCAGCACTGCCCGTTCCGGGGCCTCCACGGCAGCGGACTCCGGCTGCCCCGGCTCTGGGGCAACGCCGGCGGCGCGGGCCAGGATTGTCGCCCGGAGCTGCCGGGCCTCGTCCGCGCGCAGGTAGGAGAGGCGCACGGCGGATTCGCCGGCGTCGGCGACTTCGAACCTCAGCTCCGCCAGTCCGAAAATCCGTGCCAGCAACGGCTGCACGACGTCGATGGCCTGCACGCGGTCCAGCCTGGCCTGCCGCTGCTGCCTGAACAGGAAACCGGTGTTGACGCGCACGTAGCCGCCCGCCACCTGATAGCGGGTGAAATACCAGCTCAGGACGTAGCCGAACACGGTCAGGACCAGCAGGGTGCCGCCGCCGAGCAGCAGCCACGGCGCGCGTCCGGCGAACCGCTCGTCAAAGAGCGGGCCGCCCTGGAGCAGGCGTTCGAAGGTGTCGCGGCCAAAAAAGAAGAACAGCGCAGCCAGCGCCACCCAGCCGCGGACAAACGGCGACGCCGGGTGCACCCGCAACCAGGCGGCGTCGGCAGTTCCGTTGCTACCGGTTCCGTCGTTGCCGGTTCCTTGGTCACCGGTTCCGTCGGTACCGGCGCCCCCGGCGCCTTCCCGCGTCAGCGCCATCCCGTCACGGCCTTTTCCGTCACAGCCCGGCCAGCCGGGCTTCGCCGCGGGCCGAGAGCTGTTCGCGGAGCCGGGCTCCCTCGTTGGCGGGCAGGCCGGGGATTTCCGCGTTGGTCCCGGCGGAGGCGGTGTGCAGCTTCACAGTGCACAGGCCAAGCGGACGCTCGACCGGTCCCACCGAGATGTCCACATACTGCATCCGCCCGTAAGGGACCACGAGGGTGCGCTGGAAAAAGATGCCCCGCCGGATCAGGAGGTCATCTTCCCGCTCGGCGTAGCCGATCGAACGCACCTGCCGGGGAATCAGCACGAGTCGCCACAACGCCAGGACCAGCGCGACGGCGGGAATGGCGGCGGCCAGCCAGACCGGCGGCCAGGCCCACACGCCGGTCAGCACCAGGATCAGCGGGATCGAGAACAGGGCCAAGGCGATCAGGTTTCCCAGCGCCCACCCCGCCAGGCGCACCGTGACGTACTTCGGTGACACCCTGAGCCAGTCGATACCCGGAGGATCAATCGCTTCGGTACGCATATTCGCCTTCCGCCGAGGGCTTGTTGCGCTTCCCCTGCACTCCCTGCCGGGTGTCACCTTCGCCGTCCTCGGGCGGAATCCGGCAGAACCGCTCGACGACGAGACCTACGATCACCATGATCAGGCCGCCGCCGGCCATCGCGAGGGCCTGCCAGGTGAGGTCCTGGTTGCTGCGCAGGTTCCACAGCCGCAGCTGTTCCACGATGATTCCCACATGCCAGCCCAGCAGGACCGTGCCCGTGTAGGCGCAGGCCTGGGCGAGGACCAGAGTCCACGCCGCCAGGATGGGGTTGAGGATTTTCTTCTTCTTGCCGTTGCGCCACCGGAGCACGCGGATGCCCAGCACCAGGGTGAGCACCACGATTACGCCCATGGTCACCAGCCCGGTCAGCGGCAGCACGGGGGTGGCCAGTGAGTAGCGGCCGGTCAGCACGGTGGCGAACCAGCCGGCTAGGGCAAGGACCACACAAATGGCCAGCAGGAGCAGGGGGCTGGTCAGTTTCACGGCCGCTCCGCCGTGCCGGACGCGCCGGTGCGCTCCGCGGTTGCGGCGTCCGCTGCGGAGCGGGTCTGGAAGCCGTCAAACGTCGAAAGGCCGGCATAATCGGCGGCCTTCGCGGCGAGGTCGCCCACACGTTCGCCGTTGAGCTCCGCGGCGGGATCGATCAGCGACCACGGGTAGAGCACGAACGCCCGTTCCGCCGCCCGCGGGTGTGGCAGGGTGAGCTCGGGGTCGGAGCTGACCACGTCCCCGTAGGTGATGATGTCCACGTCCAGGGTCCGCGGCCCCCACCGGACCTCACGCACCCGCAGATGCTTTTGTTCCACAGCGTGGCAGTGCTGCAGCAGTTCCCGCGGCGGCAGGGAGGTCTCGACGGCTATCACCATGTTGAGGAAGTCCGGCTGGCCCGGGGGGCCGCCCACGGCTTTCGTCTGGACGATCGGGGAGATGGCCAGCAGGCGCACTTCCGGCGGGTCGAGCAGGTCCGCGACGGCGGCGGACAGGGTATCGCTGCGCTCCCCGAGGTTGCTGCCGAGCGCGATCACGGCGCGGCTGTAGAGCCGGTTCATGTCCGCCGCCGGTGCACGCTGACGGAGACGTCGCCGAACTCGACCTCGATCGGCGCCTTGGGCTTGTGCACGGTAATGTCCACGGCGGTCACCGGAAACTTCACCAGGACGTCCTCGGCAATCCGCACGGCGAGGGCCTCGATCAGGTTCAGAGGTTGGCCCGTGATCCAGTCCCGGATGCAGTCCGCCACTTCGCCGTAGTGCGCCGTGTCAACGACGTCGTCGGACGCCGCGGCCCTGCTGAAGTCAAGGTGCAGCACAGCGTCAACCACGAATGGCTGCCCGTCGCGGCGCTCGAAATCGAACACCCCGTGATGGCCGACGGCGGTTACGCCGCTCAGCGTGATCTGGTCCATCGCGCCGGCCGGATCAGTTGGTGCCGGCGCGGGCGGGACCGGCAGCTGCCGGCTCCGGGGGTGCCATGCGGGCGGCGACCTTCACGGCGTCGAGGCTGGGTCCGACGTCGTGCACGCGCACCGCCCAGGCGCCGCGGAAGGCGCTGATGGCCGTTATGGCGGCGGTGGCGGCGTCGCGTTCAGCCGGCTGGGCGGCCTTCCCGGCCACAGTCAGGAGACTGCCGAGGAAGCGCTTGCGGGAGCCGGCCACGAGGACCTTGTGGCCCATGGCCTGGAGGATATCCAGGTGCTGCAGGAGCTCCCAGTTCTGGACGTCGTTCTTGGCGAATCCCAGTCCCGGGTCCACGATGATCTGTTCCGGTGTGACGCCGGCGGCGTAGAGCTTGTCCCGGACCCCGGTCAGTTCCGCGACGACGTCGCGGGCAACGTCACGGTAATCCGTCAGGGAGGTCATGGTGCTGGCGTCGCCGCGGCGGTGCGTCAGGATGTAGGGCGCCTTGGTGCGGGCGGCCAGTTCGGCCATCTCCGGTTCCATGGTCAGGCCGGAAACGTCGTTGATGATCGCGGCGCCGGCTTTCAGGGCCGCGGCTGCCGTGGCGGCGTGGGTGGTGTCGATGCTGACGAGCGCGCCGGCCTTGACCAGGGCCTCGATGACCGGCAGGACCCGGCGCTTTTCCTCGTCGACGCCGACTGCGGTGGCGCCGGGGCGGGTGGATTCACCGCCGACGTCGATGATGTCCGCTCCCGCGTAGAACATCCGCAGCCCCGCCGCGATGGCGGTATCCGGCGTGGCATGCGTGCCGCCGTCGCTGAAGGAATCAGGAGTGACGTTGAGGATTCCCATCACGAGTGTCCGGTCCGTGGGCAGGTCCTGGAACTTCGCCGCGGGGCGCGGTTTGCGCAGGATGGGCAGCGGCGACGTTGCGGGGCCGGTCCCCGGGGATGCGGCTAGGGAGTCCATAGTCTGTGTTCTTACCTTCCGAGTATGAGGCTCATGGCTTCGGCGCGGGTGGCCGGGTCGTGCAGTTGCCCGCGCACTGCGCTGGTGACGGTCTTGGCGCCGGGCTTGCGGATGCCGCGCATGGACATGCACAGGTGTTCGCATTCGATGACGACAATCGCGCCGCGCGGATTGAGGTGGCTGACAAGGGCCTCGACGATCTGGGTGGTGAGGCGTTCCTGCACCTGGGGGCGGCGGGCGAACATGTCCACCACGCGTGCCAATTTGCTCAGGCCGGTGACCTTGCCGTCGTGGGAGGGAATGTAGCCCACATGCGCCACTCCGTGGAACGGCACCAGGTGGTGCTCGCAGGTGGAGTAGAACGGAATGTCCTTGACCAGCACGAGTTCCTCGTGGTCGAGGTCGAAGGTGGTGGCCAGGATTTCGGCGGGGTCGTGGTGCAGGCCGGCAAACATTTCCGTGTAGGCCTTGGCCACCCGCTTGGGGGTGTCCACCAGCCCGCCGCGGTCCGGGTCCTCGCCGATTGCCAGCAGGATTTCGCGGACGGCGGCCTCGATCCTGGGGCGGTCCACCTTGTTCTTGGGATGTTTGGCTTCCCCGTCCCCCGCCGAAGCGGCAGCGGGGGCGGGAACGTCGTCGTCTTGGAAGTAAGAAGTCACAGAAGAAGCCTAGCCGGGATGGCCATCAGTCCCGATATCCGTACCACCGCCCTGGAACGACTCCTGTGCGCCGACGCCCTGGGCATGCGGCGGCTGGGCGTCCAGGGGCTCTTCGAGGCGCGCCTGGGTGGCTTCCTCCTGCGCTTCACGTTCGGCCTTTTCGCGACGCGATTCCACCGGGCCGGCGCTCTGGACCGGGCGGGTCTCCTTGGAGAGCCAGACTTCGCGGAAGTCGCGCTTGCGGATGTTGGTGAAAACATGGGCGATTTCGGCCTGGTTCAGCGTTTCGCGCTCGAGCAGTTCCAGCGCCAGCTGGTCCAGAACGTCCCGGTTCTCGGTGAGGATGGCGTAGGCCTCGTCGTGCGCACCGTCAATCAGGCGGCGCACCTCCTCGTCGACGATGTAGGCGATCTGGTCCGAGTAGTTGCGCTCGTGGCCGGCGTCGCGGCCCAGGAACGGCTCGCCGCCGCCCTGGCCGAGGCGGACGGACCCGACGCGTTCACTCATGCCGAACTCGGTGACCATCTTCCGGGCGATCCCGGTGGCCTTCTCGATGTCGTTGGAGGCACCCGTGGACGGGTCGTGGAAGACGAGTTCCTCGGCAACGCGGCCGCCCATGGCGTAGGCCATCTGATCGAGCAGCTCGTTGCGGGTGATGGAGTACTTGTCGTTTTCCGGCACCACCATGGTGTAGCCCAGGGCTCGGCCGCGGGGCAGGATGGTGATCTTGGTGACCGGGGCGGAGTTCCGCAGGGCCGCAGCGACGAGCGCGTGGCCGCCCTCGTGGTAAGCGGTGACCTTGCGTTCGTGTTCCTTCATGACCCGGCTGCGCTTCTGCGGGCCGGCCATCACGCGGTCGATCGCCTCGTCGAGGGCGCGGTCATCGATCAGGTTCGCGTTCGAGCGGGCCGTCAGCAATGCGGCCTCGTTCAGGACGTTGGCCAGGTCCGCGCCGGTGTATCCGGGGGTCTTCTTGGCAACGGCCTTGAGGTCCACGCCGGTGGCCATCGGCTTGCCCTTGGCGTGCACCTGCAGGATCTGGTCGCGGCCGATCAGGTCGGGGGCCTCGACCGAGATCTGCCGGTCGAAGCGGCCCGGACGCAGCAGTGCGGGGTCCAGGACGTCGGGGCGGTTGGTGGCCGCAATCAGGATGACGTTGGTCTTGACGTCGAAGCCGTCCATTTCAACCAGCAGCTGGTTCAGGGTCTGCTCGCGCTCGTCGTTGCCGCCGCCGATCCCGGCGCCGCGGTGCCGGCCGACGGCGTCGATCTCATCGACGAAGATGATGGCCGGTGCGTTTGACTTGGCCTGTTCGAAGAGGTCGCGGACGCGGGAGGCGCCCACGCCGACGAACATTTCCACGAAGTCGGAACCGGAGATGGAGAAGAAGGGGACGCCCGCCTCGCCGGCAACCGCGCGGGCCAGGAGGGTCTTGCCGGTGCCTGGAGGGCCGTAGAGCAGCACGCCCTTGGGGATCTTGGCGCCGACAGCCTGGAACTTGGCCGGCTCCTGCAGGAATTCCTTGATCTCCTCGAGTTCCTCGACGGCCTCATCGGCGCCGGCGACGTCGCTGAAGGTCACCTGGGGCATGTCCTTGTTGACGAGCTTCGCCTTGGACTTGCCGAACTGCATGACCTTGGACCCGCCGCCCTGCATGCGGGAGAGCAGGAACCAGAACAGGACGCCGAGCAGCAGCACGGGTACCAGCAGGGAGAAGAGCCCGGAGAACCAGTTGTTTTCGATCGGCTGGTCGGTGAAACCGCCGGACGGTTTGGAGTCCGTGACGGCCTTGACGACGTCCTGGGCGCGGGCGTTGACGTAGTAGAACTGGATGTTCTTGCCCTTGTCCTGCCCGTCGACCATGAGGTTGTCCTTGAGGACGAGGTC
>JBKPJW010000651.1:0-12736 GCA_046730875.1 Actinomycetota bacterium
GTCACCGCCGATGCCCCGTACCGTGAAGGCGGGGCCAGCCACCCGGGCGCCGGGCCATGCCGCCTTAAGGCCGGGGTCGCAGGCGCAGGGCAGATTTGGGAGTGCCATTCCCATCGCCTTGCATACCATCTTTCCGGAGACTGTGCTGCAGCTCGGGCTGATCGGCCTGGCCGTGGCCATCATCTGGCTGGCCACCTGGATGCTCCGGAACATGCCTCACGAAAACGCCGACCGGACCGCGGCCCGGGGCCCGGCAACAGGCGTGATTTCGGGCTAGTTCACGCACAACCCCGAAAAGCTCGGCTCCCAAGGTTCGGGAAGCGGTCGGCAGCAGGGTAGGCCGCCGCGTTAAATCATCCGGAAGCGCCGGGCTGGCGCGGCGACTCCCGATGAGTCTTTTAGGTTTTTCCTTCCGGCGTGCTGTTATCGGGGATACTCTGGGGAAATCAGCAGCGCGGGCGCGCGGGTGAACGTGGCTCGTGGAGGAGGGCTGGATAGCTTCATTGGCAGCCGCCCTGCAGTGGCAGGGCTGGAGGCCTTCCTGTTAGGAGCTGCTTTTGAATTCTTCAATGACGAGGACACCCAGCCGTTCGGGCGGCAGGCTTCAAAGGACATTCGGCGTCGAGGAGGAATTCCTGCTCGTCGATGCCACGACGGGGCAGCCCATACCCGCCGCGGAAGCGTGCCTGGCCAAGAGCCCGCAGCGCCCTGAGGCCAAGGGCGGCCCATCCTTGGCTTTGGAGGTCCAGCAAGAGCAGCTCGAGGCCGTTGGCCCCGTCTGTTCCACGCTGCAGGAAGTGATTGCGGGCATCCGCGAGGGCCGGCGGCTTGCCGACGAGGCGGCCCGTTTGGTGGGCGCACGAGCGGCCGCCGTGGCCACGAGTCCCGTCCCGGCTACTCCTACCCTCGTACCGCAGCCCCGATTCCTGAACATGGCAACACGGTTCGGGTTAACACTCCGGGAGCAACTCACCTGCGGCTTCCATATTCATGTCCGTATCACCGACGGTGAGGAAGGGGTGGCAGTCCTGGACCGAATCCGGGTCTGGTTGCCCGTGCTGCTGGCGCTGAGTGCCAACTCCCCTTTCTGGCAGGGCGCCGACACCGGATACGCAAGCTTCCGCTACCAGGCGTGGAACCGCTGGCCGACCGCAGGGCCCTGCGAAAGGTTCGGATCAGAACGGGAATACCACCGGTACGTGCAATCCCTGCTGAGAACGGGCGTGCTCCTCGACGAAGGCATGGTGTACTTCGACGCGCGCCTCTCCCGGAACCACCCGACCGTGGAGGTACGCATTGCCGACGTCTGCATGGAGGCCTCACACGCGGCCGCGATTGCCGCGATGGTGCGGGCACTCGTTGAACGGGCTGCCCAGGAATGGCGCGCCGGGATTTCTGCGCCCCGTCTGTCCGCCGGACAACTGCGCCTGGCCGCCTGGAAGGCAAGTCAATCAGGAGTCGAGGACACCCTCCTGCACCCCCTGCTGAACATTCCATGTCCGGCCGGAGAAGCAGTCCAGGTCCTCCTCTCCCATATCCGGCCGGCCCTTGCCGACAGCGGGGACGAGGAGCAAGTGACCGCGGAAGCCGCCCGGATCCTGTCCTCCGGCACAGGTGCCCGCCGGCAGCGCGAGATCATGATGAGCACCCAGAGCCTGACCGCCGTGGTGCTCGAGGCCGTCGGACACACCCACGGGACCGCCCCGGCTCCGCATCGCCGGTCCCGGCGCCTGCAGACCAGCTGACTGACTCGCCAGGATAAGAGGAATATCCCGCCGCGCCGCGTTGGTTGCCCTTCCCCTCGACCTGCAGGACTAGGACTTTCAGTCAACGCAACGGACGGCCAGCGGCGGGCCTCACAGCCGGCCGCACCAGCGGGCGCCAGAGCGGGTGCGTGCCCTGCGAGCGTGCCCCACCTTGGTTTCTCGCCGCGGAGATGGCAGCTCACCAGCTTGCCAGAGCCGGGAACGCCGTTCCCGGGATCCCGGCTTCAGACGTTGTTTAGGCCGGGCCTGGCAGCCCACTTCTCGAACCCGCGCAGCGCCTAGTCGTATGCATAATCGCTGATCCAGATTGCAGCGGGCAGGTCGACCGCGGGCAAGGCGATGGCCGGCAGATCCAGGGTTCGATGTCGACGGCGCGGCATCAGAAAATTCCAACGACACAGGCGCACAGTAAGAGTATGAAATCACTACTAAGCGATGAAGTCGTCGCCGTACGTGGCGTCCTCACCGATACACACCCGGTCGACTTTCATGTTCTTGGGGTATCCGGTGCAATTGACCGTTTGACGCTTCCCCTCCGCGAACGCGGAACTGTGGTGCAGCTGGAGACGCCGCACCACATGATGGAAGTAGACCGGCAATCGGCAACTCTTCTGTACCGAGCGGCGCAGGAGCTCCTCAGCAATGTCTACAAATTCGCTCAGGCATCAGCTGTCGCGGTCCGGCTGGGCTGTGTCACGCAAGGCATGGGACACGGCGTTCAGCTCAAAGTGACCGACGACGGCCGTGGTTTCGACGTACCTGCAGCCATGACTGGCCGGCACGCCGGCGTGGGACTACGCCTCATGCAAGCGGCTGTAGTCCTCGCTGGCGGAGAAATGATCGTCGATTCGGCGGCCGCAGCCGGTACCTGTGTGACCATAACACTGCCTCTGGACTAGCTTCCGCCCGCAGAGCATCTCCCTGAAGGAATGGCTCACCATGACAACTGCCACGCTCCTCTCCCCCGGCGAACCGCCGAGCACGTGCGCTAGCCGGATCAGTCGGGCGGGGCAACGGACTTCGCAGGAACCAGGTTGACGGGGAGCATGAACGCCGTGACGAGCCCGACGAGTCCCAACACCGCCAGGGTGATCATCGCGGCACCGTACGACCAGGTGATCAGGATCGTCCCGGCCACGGCGGTGCCGATCGATGAGCCTAGGTTAGACACGCTGCGCGAGAGGCCGGAGATCTCGCCCTGCAGCTGATCGGGGAAGCTCGATTGGACCAGGTTGACGGACGGGGTCAGCATCGTACCCACTCCCAGGCCGATCAGCAGAAGCCCGGGGGCGAAGGCCCACGCGCTCGGATTTCCGTAGACCATGGTGACGAGCAAGGCGATCCCGCACAGGGTGACGATGAAGCCGACGATGATGAGGGTGCGTTGTGTGTGCCTCTTTGCGAGCCGCTCTGCCGCGATCGAGGAGACCAGGATGCCCGCGGTGGCCGCCGTGAAGATCACCCCGGTCTCGATCGCGTTGTACCCGCGCACGACTTGGAGGTACGCCGACACAGTGAATGAAGTCCCCAACAGAATCAGCCATTGCACGTTCTGCGTGATGAGGCCGAGATTCGAGGTCCGATTCCGGAAGAGGCCGGTGGACAGCAGCGGCTGCTCACCCTTGCGCTCCTTGGCGCGCACGTGGATGAAGAACCAGAACAGCAGCAGCGCGCCGGCAGCCAGAAAGACCGCCATCAGCAGCAGGTCGTTGTCCGCCAGCATGATGCCGGTGACGAGGACCACCAGCCCGGTAGCTGAGAGCACAGCGCCCGTGGAGTCGAACGGTTTGCCCGGATCCGCGGGCACCGGGTCCTGCACCGCGCGGCGGCTGAGCAAAATGATGATCACAATGATCAGCGCCTGGAAGATGAATGCCGCCCGCCAGCTGATCGCGGTGGTAATGAGCCCGCCGATCAGCGGTCCCGCGGCCGCCCCGATTCCGCCCATTCCGCTGATCACTCCGAATGCCCTGGCACGGGAGGTCACGTCCGTGAACAGCATGGTCGTCAGAATGTAGACGGGCGGGATCAGCAGGGCCGTGCCGACTCCTTCCAGGATCGAGTTGCCCAGGATCAGCACGAACAGGTTCGGCGCCATCGCACTCATCACCGCCCCGACCCCGTACAGCGCGAGTCCGATGATGAAAAGTCTCTTGCGACCCCAGATATCGGTCAGCTTGCCGCAAGGAATCATCAGCGCGGCCATGACCAGCAAGAAGATCGTGATGGCGGTCTGGATTCCCTCGACGGTTGTGTTCAGATCCTCGCTCATGTCGTTGATCATTACGTTCATGTTCGAGCCCGCGAAGCTGCAGATGAACTGCGCCAAGGCGAGCGGCACCAGCACTCTGCGCAGCTCCTGCTTTGTCCGGCCTGTGACGACGTTTCCTGCCATTCCGAGCTCCTTTCGAGGTGGGCGCTGTGCCCTCCGACGGCGGATCGCGGTACTTCCCAACGCCCGGCGCGACGGCGGCGGACGGTCCTAACGCAAAGGGGCCGGCCGCGCGGGCGGCGGCAACCGGCCGTCAGTCGTGGTCAGTGTGTTCTGGTGATCGGTCAAGGCGGAGCAAATGCCATTGCCATGCATCCAGTCCGACGAACAGCCCGTCGGCCAGATCATCACCGGCGCGGTCGAAACTCATATCCCGGGTGGGGTCTGTCAGCTGCCACCGGTGACCACGCAGGTCCAGCCACGGTGCTCTGACCTGACCTGTCGCGGGCGCATCGCTCAGATTCACCACGATCAGCCACCGGGTGGCACCGTCCCAGCTCCAGGCGACGAGATTTTCGAAGCTGTTGGCGCTTGGCCACCCCCACCGTTCACACAATTGCCAGTGACCGTTCCGAAACGTCGGGCCGGCGAGAGCCGCCAGGAGCCGGCGGTAGAAGGCCGTGAGCTGGTCATCGACCGACTCGGCGGGGAAGCGGCCGAGGAACACCGGAAGGCGTACCCGCCACCCCTGCAGCTGGCCGTGGTGAATGAGCCGGGCGCCGGTCTGGGTCAGTGCCGTCACGGCGGCCGCTTGTATACGGTCGGCCGTGAACGCCTTCGCGGCCCGTGGCTCGTCGTGATTCTCCACGAACCGAACAAGGGCGTTTTGATACGTGCGCTCTGCCAGGAGGTGCAGCCGCACCTCCTCGGCATTACCGGCAACAAGGCGGTCATACAAACGCTTGTCGTAGCAGTAATCGAAGCCCTGCTGCATGAGGGACCACTCAAGATCCCAATAGGCCTCGGCGATGAACCCGAAACCCGGGTGGGTATCACGAACGGCGGTGATCACCGTTGGCCAGTACTCTGTGCTCGGCGCAGGACCGACCCGGGCGCCCCAGGTGCGGGCGAAAACGTCGTTCATGACCAGCATCGCCATGTCGCAACGCACCGCGTCGCACTGATCGGCAATCGATTTCACCGTCTCCACCGCCGCCGATCGGAGGGCGGGGTCGAAGGCGTTGAGCTGAACGACATCCGGCCACGCCGGGAAGTAGGGGTCCTTCCCGTTGGCGAGCACTCGGCCGCCCACCTCGACGAAGGACGCGGGATCCAGGTCCCGATCCGCGGCGGTTCCCGATACGAAGAGCTCGGGTTTCCCCGTGGTCCACGGATGATCCGGTGCGACATGGTTGGGCACGAAGTCCAGGATCAGCCGGACCCCACGCAGCGCCAGCGCTTTCCGGGCGGCGGAAAGCCCGGCCGGTCCGCCCAGGTGGTCATCGACCACATAGTCCCTGACGCAGTACGGCGACCCGACGACATCCTCGGCACGCCAATCGGGAAGAGCAGCCTGAAAATCGGACCGCAGGGCCGGATTTGCCACTGCAATCGCGATTCCGGCGGGGCTGCGGCGCCAGACCCCCATCAACCAGACCGAGTCGAAACCCAGACCGGCAATCTCGTCCCAGTGCCGTTCCGGGACGGAGCCAAGATCGATTCGTTGGCCCTCTTCGACGCTCATTGCTTCGAGCCATGCCCACGTGTTGATCTCGTAGATAAAGGGATGGGCTACCGGTGGCGGCAAGCCCGGTGGTTGGGCCGCCGCTGCCATCTCGTCCATCACGGCACCCCCGCCGATCATGGCTCTGCGGAAACGGGCTGACCTCTCAGTATTGTTTGACATGGTCTCACGGCTCCCTTTCCTGCAGGCCCGTCGTTTCGGTCGGGTCCGGATTGTCCGGATTGTCTGGGAACACCAGCCGGTAGCTATCGCGGGGTGGGTCGAGGAGCAGGTCCGCAACCAGAGCCGTCCACCCTGTCTGGTGCATGGCGCCGAGGCCGGCCCCGTTGTCACCGTGGAAGTACTCGTAGAACAGCAGGTTGTCCTTCCACGCGGCATCGTTCTGCAACAGATCGACGCCACCATAGACCGGTCTCCGACCGTCCGGCCCGGGAAGCCAGATACTCACCAGCCGATCGGCGAGGTCACCGGCAATCTCTCGCAGGGTCAGGTGGTTTCCGGATCGGGTGGGGTATTCGACGGTGAAGTCGGGACCGAAGAACTGGTCGTACTGCAGGAGGGCCCGGATGACCAGGTAGTTGACGGGCAACCACACCGGTCCCCGCCAGTTGGAATTGCCGCCATACATCGCAGTCCGCGATTCGGCCGGTTCGTACTGGATGGCCGCGGCGGGCAGCCCCGGAACCGTGTACGCGGTGTTGTGCCGCTTGGAGATCGACCGCAGGCCGTGGGGGGACAGGAACGCCTCCTCGTCGAACAGCGTGCCGAACAGCCGGGCGAGTTTGTCCATCGGGACGACCGAGAGCAGCGTCCGGCGGGAATCCCCGGCGCCGCGGACCTGCCAATCGAGGATCTCGTGCCGATCGGTCTGCTCCAGCCGGTGGGCGAACCGCTTCCGCATCCGCCGGATCCGGTCCGTGTTCTGGGTGGGGAGCGTGACCGCAGGCAGCGCCGGGATCAGCCCGACGAGGGTCTGTACCTTGATCGGGATCCTGGTCCCGGCGGGGTCGGTGAGCCGGTCGTAGAAGAAGCCGTCCCCGGTGTCATAGCAGCCTGAATCCTCCAGGGCGTCCATGATCAGCACGGTCTGTTCCAGGAATTTCACGACCATGTCCTCATAGGCGGCGTCGTGTTCGGCGAGTTTGGCGGCCAGGGTGAGCATGGCCACGGAGTAGTACGCCATCCACGCGGTGCCGTCGGCCTGGTCCAGCTTGAAACCGGGCGGGAGGTGCGAGCGGTCGACGGGGCTTATGTTGTCCAAACCTAGAAAACCGCCACCGAACAGGTTGTTCCCATCGGGGTCCTGCCGGTTGAGCCACCAGGTGAAATTCAGAAGCAGCTTGTGGAACACCCGTTTCAGGAAGTCTAGGTCGGTGCCGCCGTCGATGACGAACACACGGATGGCAGCGAGCGCATGGACCGGTGGATTGACATCGTCGAAGCTCCACTCATAGGCCGGGAGAGCCCCGTTCGGATGCTGAAACCACTCCCGGAGGAGCACCAGAAGCTGGTATTTAGCGAACGCGGGATCCAGGTGCGCCCAGGTGATGGCGTGAAACGCCAGATCCCAGGCCGCGAACCACGGGTACTCCCACGGGTCGGGCATGGCAAGCACATCGAACGAATCCAGGTGCCGCCACCCCGTGTTCCGGCCGTTTCGGTGCCCGGCCGGCGGCGCCGGTGCAGCGGGGTCGCCGTCAAGCCACCGGTTGACCCGATACGGGTACATTTGCTTGCTCCAGACCAGTCCCGCGCAAGACTGGCGCATCACCCGCATGGGCTCGGCCCCGATGTCAGCGGGGGCAATAGCTGCATAGAACTGGTCCGCTTCCCGCTCCCGTTCCGTCATGACGTCATCGAAATAGGAGTCGAACCACTTGGCAGCGGGTGACGCTTGGTCCGGGACCGGCCGGTGCAGCCGAAGCCGCAGTTCGGCCCGGTCTCCGCCCGGCACTGTCACCTGATACCACCAGGCAGCCTTCGTACCCTGATGTTGCGGATTCACGGTGTCCGCGCCGGAAACCACATGATCGTTGATGCCATCCTTCGGATACGCCGTGATGGCGGCCACCCCGAACAGTCGGGTCGTGTTCGTCTCGTTGTCGCAAAACAACGCCCGCGGCAGCACTCCTTCCTTGGTCGGGGCCGCGTCGAGCCGGTAGCCGGACAGCCGTGGGTGCTCGACGGCGACGCCGTCGCCGTCCAGGAACAACGACGGCGCTTCGCCTCCCGAAACCCGCCACGTGTTGCGGAACCACATGCTGGGCAACACCGAAAGCACCGCTTCCTCGGATGAATGGTTCTCGATGCTGATCCGGGCAAGTATCTCGGTCGGCGAGGCCTTCGCGTACGCAACATCCACCGACCAGTACCGGCCCCCGTCGAAGACACCGGTATCCAGCAACTCGAACTCGGGTTCGTCCCGGGAACGACGGGCGTTCTCATCGATCAGCCGCTGATAGGGAAACGCTGCCTGGGGATAGTGATACCGCCACCTCAGCCATGCATGGCTGGGCAACGCATCCGGGTACCACCAGTACTCCTTGACGTCCTCCCCGTGGTTGCCCTGCGGACCAGTAAGCCCGAACATCCGCTCCTTCAGGATCGGATCGGCCCCGTTCCACAGCGCCAAACCCAAGCACAGGTCATGGTGGATATCGGACAGCCCCGCCATGCCGTCCTCGTTCCACCGGAACGCACGGGACCGGGCATGATCATGCGGAAAATACTCCCAGGCGTCGCCGTTGTCGCTGTAGTCCTCCCGAACCGTGCCCCAGGCCCGCTCCGACAGGTACGGCCCCCACTCGTACCAAGGATTCGCCTCGGACAGGGCGTCTTCCGCCGCTCCCGTGGCCTCGGCCAGCCGGGCATGTTCGGCGGTCACATCCCTAGGTGCCGCGGACGGCGTCGTCTGGTCTACCATGACGTCCTCTCAGGAAGCGCTGACGGCTGAACCTGCCAGGACATGCCCCGATCGTCACCCGCAACACGGTCACCGTCGACCTTCAAGGACGCCATGCACCTCGCCGGGTCTGCCCATTGGCCTGATGCTATCAAGCGGCGCACCGTCGTGGTCACCCTGGAGCAACAATTTACCGTTTGTTCACATCGGCCCCACCGTTGCAACGATCAGTTGACTTGAGTGGCTGGATGGCCGGAAATGAACCGTAGTTGGGACTGGCTCCGGCGGGATTTGCAGGAGCACTATGGGATGGCATGGACATGGACTGTTGCGGCAGTGGGCTTCTTTTCGTTCACTCCCGTGACGCTGACCGGAAGGCCTTCTCAGATGCAAGCGACAGAACGGACCGTGCCCCCTTCACCCTCGGCCCGCCAACGCGCGGCGAGCCTCAAAGAGCGCGTCTACATCATCTTCACGAGCCTGGCAGTGGTGCTGGCGCTTCGGAGCCACGCGGACGAGACCTCGCCCGCAGCCGCGGCGGCTACCCTCAGCATCGTGGTGATCGGTTCGCTGCTGGGAATTTTCGTCGCCGATCTCCTAAGCCACCTGACGGTTCATTCGAAGCTCCCCACCGGCGAAGAACTGCACCATATGATCACGGTCTGCCTCGGCGGTCTCGGCGTTCTCGTGGTTCCGCTGATCCTGCTGGCGGCGGCCGGCCTCGGGGTGTGGACGACGGCGGTTGCTCTTGGATGGGCCGTGGTGGTCCTGGTTGTCTCGCTGGCCGTCGTCGGCTTCCTCGCGATCCGGCGCCTCGAGATCCCGCTCCATCACAAAGCCGCCATCATGTTCGCCGAAGTTGTGCTGAGCCTGCTGGTGATCGGGCTCGAACTGGTTGCCCACAACCTCTGAATTTCGGGCGGCACAATCAATGGTCGGCGCCTTGGAAATCACCCTCGGCGCTAAGTTGGCTTTCCAGGCCCGGCGACCACAGCATGAAAGGTCCCGATGGGCGCGGCAGATGCCACGCGCGTAGCGACCGGGCTGAAGGCCATGGTGACCAGGGCAGAGGGTATGTGCGCGGCGGCGAGTTCGGCCAGGATTCTTTCCGCGCCGGGGAGCCATGGAATGCCCCCTTCCAGCTTTGCCACGACGCGTTCGAGGAGGTCGTTGATAATCTCCTCCGCGGAGAGGGAAACACCGCGTTCCTGCAGGATCGTCGCCGTGACCGGCATGGCCTGCCCAACGGTTGCGCGGGAGTCCTGCTCAGTCCACTTGAGGCCGTGCTTTCGCGCGATTTCGCTCTGCGCGGCCAGCCAGTACGGCTCCGTATCGACAAGGGTGCCGTCCATGTCCCACAGGACCGCTTGAAGTTCGCGTTCGGTTCCTGCGGGCATGGCGCCGTCCGTTCCTTTAGGTCCGGCCCTGGAGCCGGCTTCTGCGTTTGCTGTGATGATATTCCTCGCCCCAGCGCCGTTCGAGCCTGCCAGCGGCGGGGATTTGGCGGGCGGGTGTCAGGTTGCCGCGTTCGTTCCTGTGACCGTTGCTAAGAGGTCGTGGACGGCGGCGGCCGCGGCATCGGAAGAGAAGTCGGAGCTCAGCCCGACGACGCTTACCCCGGCGGCGAGGTACGTGGGGGCGGTGGCCGCTTTCATGCCTCCGGTGGCGATGAACTGCACGTCGGGGAATGGTCCCTTCATGGCTTTGACCCAGTCGGTGCCGAGGACCGAGGCGGGGAACGCTTTGAGCCAGGTGAGGCCGAAGGCCTTGGCGCGGAGGATTTCGCTCGCGGTGGCCACGCCCGGCAGATGCGGGATGCCGCGGCGGATGCTCTCCTGGATGATTCCTTCATCCAGTCCCGGGGAGACCGTGAATGAGGCGTTGGCGGATGCCGCGGCGTCCAGTTGTTCGATTCTGATGATGGTCCCGGCGCCGACCGCCACGCCGCGCTCGGCGGCGGCGCGGGCCACGGCGGCGAGCGTGGGGACGGCTTCGGGTGTTTCGATGGTGACTTCGACATGCTGGACGCCGGCGTCCCATGCCCGGGTGGCGGAGCGCACGGCGTCGCCGGGTGTGAGGCCGCGGAGTACGGCGATGACCGGGACCTGGAAGAAGCCGTCGTCGAACCAGTCGTTGAGCAGTGTGTGTGCCAAAGTGTTCTCTTTCAGATGGTGTGTTGCCAGGTCTGCTGCGGGGCGGTGTTCCCCGGGTTGCCGGGGCGGTCAGCCCACGCCTGCGTGGTGCTGTCCTATGTCGTAACTGCGGGGCCTGGTTCCGTGGCCGGGGCGGTAGTCGGCGCGTGTGCCCAGGGTCCAGGCGGCAAAGGAATGGCCCAGGGCGAGCCGATCTTCGGGTTTGTCTCCACGGAGGAGCCCGGCCAGATAGCCGGCTGCGAACGCGTCGCCGGCGCCTACGGGTTCGACCACCTGGACCCGGTGTGCCGGCACCCTGTGGATGCGTTGAGCCCGGTTCTGTTCCCGGACGAATTCGACTGCTTCTGTTGCCGAGTCCTTGATGACCAGATGGCGGGGATCGGGCAGGAGCGCGGACACTTGTTCTGCCGTAACGCAGCCCCACAGGGTTTCTGCCTCGTCGAGGCCGACGAGGACGACTGTTGCCTTGCCGGCCAGTTCCAGCAGGCGCGGTCCGGCGTCGTTGACGCCCCACAGGGCGGGGCGGTAGTTGACGTCGAAGGAGACCTTGTAGCCTTTCGCGCCGGCCTGGCCGAGGAGGTGCTCGGTCAGCGCCGCGCAGCTGTCCGAGAGGGCGGCATTGATGCCACTGGTGTGGATCCAGCCGGTCTGCTCCAGCGGCCATGCGCCAGAATCCTCGGGCGCCATGGCGGAGGCCGCTGATCCGGCCCGGTAGTAGAGCGTCCTGGCACCGCGGCCCAAGTCTGGGTCCTTGAAGTACACGCCGGTGGGGGCGGTACTGTCGCGGGTGACCAGGCTGACGTCCACGCCCCGGGCGACTAGCCCGGCCAGGATCCGTTCACCGAACGGGTCCTGGCCGAGACGGCTGACCCAGCCGGTCCGGTATCCGAATTCAGCCAGGTGCGCAGCGACATTGGACTCCGCTCCGCCGTATCCGAGGAGGCATTCTTTGGCTTCTCTCAGCGGCAGGGCCTTTGCCGGCGTCACTACGGCCATGGTTTCTCCGACGCAAAGCACATCCAAAATCATTTGACGGCTCCCGCGGTGAGGCCGCCGACGAAGAACTTGCCCAGGACGAGGTAGAGCAGGACGGTGGGTGCGGCGACCAGGACTGCGCCGGCCATCAGTTCGGAGTAGTTAACGGTGGTGGTTCCGATGAGGTTATTCAGGGTCACGGTGGCCGGCCACGCGGCCGGGGAGGCCAGGATGAACCCGAAGAGGAAGTCGTTCCAGATGTTGGTGCACTGGAAGATTCCGGCGACAACGAAGCCGGGAACGGAGAGCGGGAGCATCACGCGGAAGTAGGTTTTCCAGATCCCTGCGCCGTCAATGGCTGCCGCTTCGATGATGGCGCTGGGAATGCCCTCGTAGTAGTTGCGGAAGATCAGGGTGGTGATGGGGATGCCATAGATGATGTGGACCAGGATCAGGCCGATGATGCTTCCCTGAAGGTGAAGCATGTTCAGGAACTGGAAGACCGGGATGATGACGGCCTGGAAGGGGATGAACATGCCGACCAGCAGCACTGTGAAGAGGGCGTTGGACCCTTTGAACGGAAATTTGGCGAGGATGTAGCCGTTGATCGAGCCAAGGAAGCAGGAGATCAGGGCGGCCGGGATCGTGATCTGCAGGGAGTTGGTCAGGGATCCGTGGAGTTTCGTCCACGCCCCTTTGAAGGCATCCAGACTGGGTGCGTCAGGGAAAGCGAGGAAGAAGCCTGGTGCCCCGGTGCCTCCGGAGAGTGCCGTGGCGATGATGACGTACACGGGCACCAGCATTCCCAGGGTGGCGATGGAGCAGACTGCCAGGATAATCCATCCGCCTCCAGTCCTGGGGATGCTCCATGACCGGGGCTTGGGCGCCAGCTTCCCCGGGCGTCGGCGAACCGCATGAGTGGGCTGGGAAGGGGTCGGCTTGAGGGTTTCGACGGCCATTTCTATGCCTTTCGCTCTTTCCGGT
>JBKPJW010000652.1:0-4586 GCA_046730875.1 Actinomycetota bacterium
GCTGCGGCGGAATGCGGGCGTGGTTGGCCAGCTGTACGACGACGGGAGTCACCAGGACCGCCGTCGTATCCAGCGACAGGAACACCGTGGATACGGTGGCGAGGGCGATCACGAGGAACCACAGCAATAGGACCCGGCCGCGGCCCAGGCCGGCCAGCCGCTCGGTGACCACGCGGAACAGCCCGGCCTCATCCACCAGTTCAGTGACCAGTGACATCGCCACCACGAACGCCAGCACCGGCACGGTCCTTGCTGCCAGCTCCTGAAAAGCGGGGACCGGCAGCAGCCCGGTGGCCAGTGCCGCGCACCCGGCCAGCAGCATGCCCGCGGGCAGCGCCCAGCTTCTCAGCTTCGTCAGCCGTGCGATCCTCTTCACGGCCCCAATCCTTGCACCCGTGCGGGCACGGGCCGCGCCGACGTGCCTGCCGCGGCGGAGACGGTAACTTTGTACCTATGAAGTACGCCCAGTCCATTCTGGACCTCATTGGCCATACGCCGCTCGTCAAACTGAACCACGTGACCGACGGCATCGCAGCCACCGTCCTGGTCAAGCTGGAATACCTGAACCCCGGCGGTTCCATCAAGGACCGCATCGCGGCAAAGATGATCGAGGAGGCAGAACGAACGGGCAAGCTCCTGCCCGGCGGCACCATCGTGGAACCCACCTCGGGCAACACCGGCGTGGGCCTGGCGCTCGTGGCGCAACAGAAGGGCTACCGCTGCATCTTCGTCGTGCCGGATAAGGTCGGCGAAGACAAGCGCGCCGTGCTCCAGGCCTACGGCGCCGAAGTGGTGGTCACACCCACCGCCGTCCCGCCGGACAGCCCGCAAAGCTACTACGGGGTCTCCGATCGGCTCGTCACCGAAATCCCGGGAGCGTACAAGCCGGACCAGTTCTCCAACCCGGCTGCCCCGGCAAGCCACTATGAGACCACCGGCCCCGAGATCTGGCACGACACCGACGGCCTCATCACGCACTGCGTGATCGGCGCCGGCACCGGCGGCACGATCACCGGCACCGGCCGGTACCTCAAGGAAGTTTCCGCCCGCCGGCCCGCGGCCGAGGGCGGCGTCGTGAAGATCATCGGCGCGGATCCCGCCGGCTCGGTGTACTCCGGCGGAACGGGACGGCCGTACTTCGTCGAGGGCGTCGGGGAGGACATGTGGCCGGCCAACTACGACAAGTCCGTCCCGGACGACGTCATCGCCGTCAGCGACGCCGATTCCTTCGCGATGACGCGGCGGCTGGCCCGCGAAGAGGGCCTGCTGGTCGGCGGGTCCTCGGGCATGGCCGTCGTGGCCGCAATGGAGGTCGCCCGGGACCTCCCGGCGGACGCCGTCGTGGTGGTCATCCTGCCGGACTCCGGCCGCGGCTATCTGGCGAAGATCTTCAACGACCAGTGGATGCGCTCCTACGGCTTCCTGGCCAGCGGGGACGAGGCTTCGGTGGGCGAGATCCTCAAGGCCAAGACCGGCGAACTCCCGGACCTGGTCCACATCCACCCGAACGAGTCCGTCCGCGACGTCATCAACATCATGAACGAGTACGGCGTCTCGCACATCCCGGTGCTGTCGCAGGAGCCGCCCGTGGTCATGGGCGAGGTCCTCGGGGCCGTGGACGAGCGCACCCTGACCGCGAAGCTCTTCCGCGGCGAGGCAAAGCTCTCGGACAAGATCTCCGAACACATGGAGGCCCGGCTGCCGGTGATCGGCTCGCTCGAATCGATCTCGACCGCCCGCGAACTCCTTTCCGACGCCGACACCCTCATGGTGACGTTCGTCGGCGCACCGGTGGGAATCCTGACCCGCCACGACCTCCTCGCCTACCTCAGCAACTGACCAGTTCAAGGAGCCCCATGTCTCTGCCAGAAAACTCTTCCTCGCAAAACCAGGGTTTCAACACCCGCGCCGTGCACGCCGGCCAGGACTTTGAGCCGCGCACCGGTGCCGTGGTGCCGCCCGTGCACTTCTCCTCGACCTATGCCCAGGACGGCATCGGCGGGCTGCGTGCCGGATACGAGTACGGCCGGGGCACCAACCCCACGCGCGACTCCCTGCAGGAGCAGCTGGCCGCCCTGGAAGGCGGGACCGCCGCGTTCTCCTTCAGTTCGGGCCTGGCCGCGGAGGATTCCATGATCCGCGCCCTCACCCGCCCCGGGGACCACATTGTGCTCGGCAACGACGCCTACGGCGGCACGTACCGGCTCATCAGCCGGGTCCTGGGGGAGTGGGGCATCGGCAACACCCCGGTGGACATGTCCGACCTTGACGCAGTCGCGTCCGCCGTCGCGGCAGGCGGCGCGTCCGGAGACACAGCCGGCGGCAAGACCCGCCTGGTGTGGGTGGAGACGCCGTCGAACCCGATGATGAAGATCACCGACATCGAGGCCCTCGCCAAAGTGGCGCACGACGCCGGCGCGCTCCTGGTGGTGGACAACACCTTCGCCTCGCCGTACCTGCAGACCCCGCTCGCCCTCGGCGCCGACGTAGTGGTGCACTCCACCACGAAGTACATCGGCGGCCACTCCGACGTCGTCGGCGGAGCGATCGTGGTCAACGACGCGGAGCTGGCGGAGAAGATCGGCTTCGTCCAGTTCGCCGTCGGGGCCGTATCCGGACCCATGGACGCCTTCCTCACCACCCGCGGCCTCAAGACCCTCGGGGTGCGCATGGACCGGCACAGCGACAACGCCCAGGCCGTGGCTGAATGGCTGCTGGAGCGCCCCGAGGTCGAAGCGGTGCTGTACCCGGGCCTGCCCGACCACCCGGGCCATGAGCTGGCCAAAAAGCAGATGAAGAAATTCGGCGGCATGATCTCGGTGCAGTTCAAGGGCGGCGAGGCCGCGGCACGCAAGGTGGCCGAATCGACCTCGGTTTTCACCCTGGCCGAGTCCCTGGGCGGGATCGAATCGCTGATGAACTACCCCTCGGAAATGACGCACGCCTCGGTCAAGGGCACCGAACTCGCCGTCCCGGTCAACCTGATCCGGCTCTCGTGCGGCATCGAGGACGTGGAGGACCTCATCGCCGACCTCGAGGCCGCACTCTCCTCCCTGGCGGCCGACAGCTAGCTGCACAACGGGCCTCCGCGTCATCGGCGTCGGGCGGAAGGGATCACGGCGCGGAACGGAATTCTCTGGCTTTCCCTAAGAGAGTCAGCTAGGGTTGTCCGCATGGCACTCCGATCCGACTGGTCCCAGCGGACCTGCAGCATGGCCCGCGGCCTCGACATCCTTGGCGATCCCTGGAGCATGCTCATCCTGCGCGAGGTGTTCTTCGGCAACGGCCGCTTTGATGCCATGAAGCAGCGGCTGGGGGCAGCCGATTCCGTGCTCACCAAGCGGCTCGGCGGGCTCGTGGCCGCCGGGCTCCTCACCCGGCGGCCCTACGACGACGGCGGCCGCACCCGGCAGGAATACGTCCTCACCGCCAAAGGTGAGGACGCTCTCCCGGTGCTCAACGCCGTGGTGATCTGGGCGGAAAAGCACGTCCCGGCCCCATCTCAGGAGGCGCACATGTTTGTCATTCACAACGGCTGCGGGGAGCGGACCTCCTCGGCGGACACGTGTACGGCCTGCGGGGAACCGCTGACGGCTGCAAACACGAGCTGGCACAGCCTCTCCCGCACCGCGGACCCCGTTCCGCTGGCCTCGGCCGTCACGGGAAACCCGGCCCCGGCCCACCCCCAGAACGGAACAGCCGCATGAGCGCCCCTGAAACCTCCACGACCACCACCCCCGCACCCGTCCGCCGCCGCATCCACCCCGCGTGGATCGTGGCCGCCGTGGCGTTCCTCGCGCTGGTCGGCGCCGCCGGGTTCCGGGCCGCGCCGGGCGTGCTGATGGTGCCGCTGCAGAACGAGTTCGGCTGGTCCACTACCGTGCTGTCCGCCGCGGTCAGCATCAACCTCGTGCTCTTCGGGCTCACGGCCCCCTTCGCGGCGGCCCTCATGGAACGCTTCGGCATCCGCGCCGTCACGGCCGTGGCCCTCGTGCTGATCGGCGCGGGCAGCGCCCTGACGGTCCTCGTAAACCAGTCCTGGCAGATTCTGCTGACGTGGGGTCTGCTGATCGGACTCGGCACCGGGTCCATGGCACTGGTCTTCGCCGCGACCATCGCCAACACGTGGTTCGCCAAGAGCCGGGGCCTGGTGATCGGCATCCTCACCGCCGGCAGCGCCGCCGGGCAGCTCGTGTTCCTGCCCTTCATTGCGGTCCTGGCCCAGGACTCGGGCTGGCGCCAGGCCTCGCTCCTCATCTCCGCCGGCGCGCTGGCTGTGGTGCCGCTGGTGCTGAAATTCCTGAAGAACTCACCGGCTGAAGCTGGCGTGCTCCCTTACGGCGCAACTTCGCCGGCTGTCGAGGGAAACACGGACGGACCGGACGCGGCCGGAGCCCAGCCCGCCGGAGCCCAGCCCGCCGGAGCCCAGCCCGCCGGTGCCCGGTCCGCCGGAGCCCAGTCCGCCGGTGCCCGGTCCGCCGGGGCGGCAGCTACCGTGCCGGCAACGGCCGTGCCCCACCGGAACGCGGCGGTCCGCGCCCTGCAGGTCCTCAAGCGCGCCAGCAAGGTGCGCACGTTCTGGGCCC
>JBKPJW010000653.1:0-15369 GCA_046730875.1 Actinomycetota bacterium
CTTTCCGCGGTCGGAGATGAACTTGCGCAGCAATGCTACGTCCTTGTAGTCGATGACAGTGATGTCAGCGGCCTTCAAGGGGTTGGACTTTGGTTTGGGCTTACGGAGTTCAGCCTTAGCCATCGTGGAGCTCCTATTCGATGGAGCCCGTGGATATTGATCCACGGGATGGTGGTGATCCGGCGCAGTCTGCCCCCGGCCGCCTTGCGGCGTCCAGGCGGTTTTCGTTGCCGGACCTTAGATGTTGTTTAGAAGGGAGGTTCAGAATCCGGGCCGTTGCCCCAGCCGCCGCCCGCATTGCTGACCCCGGGCGTGGCCCAAGGATCTTCCTGCGCGGCGGGCTGGTTGCCGCCCCATGTTCCGCCGGTGTTGCCGCCCTGGCTTGCGCCCTGGCCGCCACCGAAGCCACCGCCGCTGTTGCCGCCGCCGAAGCCGCCCTGTCCACCCTGACCGCCGGAGCGCTGGGTGCGGTTGACCTTGGCATTGGCGTAGCGCAGGCTCGGGCCGATTTCATCGACCTCAAGCTCGATAACGGTGCGCTTCTCGCCTTCTTTTGTTTCGTAGGAACGGCTCTTCAGGCGTCCGGAGACGATCACACGCATGCCCTTGGTCAGGGATTCGGCGACGTTTTCGGCTGCTTCGCGCCAGACCGACGCGCGGAGGAACAGGGTTTCCCCGTCCTTCCACTCATTGGACTGCCGGTCAAAGGTGCGGGGAGTAGAAGCGATGGTGAAATTCGCTACGGCCGAACCGGACGGTGTGAACCTGAGTTCGGGGTCGTTGGTGAGATTACCGACAACCGTGATAGTGGTTTCGCCTGCCATCTACTGCCTCCTGGTGCGTTCCTGCGGGGGATGAAGATTGAAGGTTGAGAGCTGAATTACTCAGCAACAACTTTCTGCTCTTCGGGGCGGGTGATCTTGGTGCGCATGATGGTCTCGTTGAGACTCAGCTGGCGGTCAAGTTCTTTGGCGGTAGCCGGCTCAGAGGTGAAGTTCACCACGGCGTAGATACCTTCGGACTTCTTCTGGATTTCGTAAGCCAGGCGACGACGGCCCCAGATGTCAACCTTTTCGATGGTTCCACCATCGTTGGTGATGACGTTCAGGAACTTCTGAAGCGACGGCTCAACGGCACGCTCTTCGACCTCGGGGTCGATGATTACCATCAATTCGTAAGGACGCATATGTGAACCCACCTCCTTTGGGCTAAGCGGTTACGGCATTTCCGTAACAGGAGGTTCATTTGCGGTGCCATGCAGAGCCCGACCGCCGGAACGGAGGCAGGACGCAGCACAGACTTCAATATCTTAGTGCATCGGGGCTTGTTTCGGCGATTCGTGATGGGTCAACGCTAGCCCCGGCCGGCAGGCAGCGGGTACCGGCCAGGAAGCCCATGTGGACAAACCGCGGCGAGCCCGACAGCCGGGAAGGGCCGCACACGGTCTGTGCCATGATCTGAAAATGGACACCGACGCCAACACCGCCCCTGTACCGCCGCCGATCCGCCGCAGCCGGCTCCGCTTCGCCGTCATGGTGCTGACAGGACTGCTCGCCGCGGTGGCGACCGGGCTGGCCGGATACTGGGTGGAGGCCCCTGCGGTCGGCTGGGGATGCGCCGCGGCCTGCTACATCGTCTGGGTCTGGCTCGTCGTGGGGCGTCTGGGGCCCGCCGAAACGCGGGCTCATGCCACGGCCGAGGACCCCTCCCGCAGGGCCACCGACCTGCTGATCCTCGCCACGAATGCCGCGAGCCTGGTGGCGGTGGCCGCGGTCATTATCGATTCGCACAGCAGTGACGCCGGCACCCGCCTCGGCGGCGGGGTGCTGGCGCTGGCGTCGGTGGCGCTGTCCTGGCTGCTGGTGCAGACGCTGTTCACACTGCGCTATGCCGAGATGTACTACAGCACCGACGCCCGGGCGGGAGGTGTGGTTGGCGGGATCGACTTCAACCAGGCCCGACCCCCGCAGTACACGGATTTCGCCTATCTCGCCACCAGCCTCGGCATGACCTACCAGGTCTCGGATACCGCCCTCGGAAACCATGGCGTGCGCGCCGAGGCACTGAAACACAGCCTGTTGTCCTATATTTTCGGGACCATCATCCTGGCCGCCACGCTCAACCTCGTGGTCGGGCTGACGGCCTAGCATCGAGGCTACGCCGCCGTCCGGAAAAACATCCGGGTCACCGTGGCCAGCCGGTGCGGATCATCGACTCCGCAGAGCTCGCGGGCCGAGTGCATCGAGAGCAGGGGCACCCCGACGTCGACCGTGCGGATCCCCAGCCGGGTGGCGGTCAGCGGGCCAATTGTTGAACCGCACGGCATCACGTTGTTGGAGACGAATTCCTGGTACGGAATGCCGGCGTCGGTGCACAGCCGCGCCCAGAGGGCGGCCCCGGCGGCGTCGGTCGCGTAACGCTGGTTGGCGTTGATCTTCAGCAGCGGCCCGCCGTTGAGGACCGGCCGGTTGGCGGGATCGTGCCGCTCCGGATAGTTCGGATGCACGGCGTGGCCGGCGTCGGCCGAGACGCAGAACGACGCCGCGAACGCCTGCCGCCGCTGGCTTGCCGAGGCCCCGAGCCCGTCGGAGATCCGTACCAGGACGTCTTCGAGGATGGGCCCGCTCGCGCCGGAGCGGGACGCTGAGCCGATTTCCTCGTGATCGAAGGCGGCCAACACGGCAATCGGGGCACCGTCCGGCAGCGGCGCACCGGCGTGGGCGATCAGCGCCGTCAGTCCGGCGTGCGTTGCGGAGAGGTTGTCGAGCCGGCCGGAGGCGAAGAATTCGCCGTTCACGCCGAACACCGCCGGGGCCTGGGTGTCCGCGATGACCACGTCGTACCCGCCGATCTGAGCCGGATCCACGCTGGCGCCGGCAACCCGATCCGCGAGGATCCCGAGCAGGTCCTCGCCGGCCGGATCACCCAGGCCAAAGACCGGATTCATGTGCTGCTGCTTGTCCAGGGCCAGGCCTTCATTCACGGCCCGGTCCAGGTGGATGGCGAGCTGCGGGAAGCGCAGCAGCGGGCCGGTGGCAGTGAGATGCTGAGTGCCGTCGCGCAGAACGAGGCGGCCGGCGAGCTGGAGTTCGCGGTCCAGCCAGGAGTTCAGGAGGGGCCCGCCATAGATCTCGACGCCCGCCTGCAGCCAGCCGAACTTGCCCGTGGTGGGCTTCGGCTTGAGTTTGAAGGATGGCGAGTCCGTGTGGGCGCCGAGGACGTTGAAGCCCGTGGTCGGTCCGGCGGACGGGGGCACCACCCAGGCGATGATGGCGCCGTCGCGGATCACGTAGAACCTGCCGGCTGTGGCCGCTGCCGGGGCCGGCCACGGCTGCAGTTCGTCCAGGCCCGTGAAGCCCGCCCCGTCCAGCCGGCGCGCGGCTTCGTGGACGGCGTGGAAGCTCGACGGCGACGCGCTGACGTACGCGCCAAGGTCCTGGATGTGCTCTGCGGCAGTGCTCGGGGTTGGCATGGCTCCGAGTCTAGACGGTGACGTTGAGCCCGGCGGTGTAGCCTGCCGACACCGAACCCGTCATCGTGGCCAGCTGGTAGATGCCGCCGTCGTCGCCGAAGACGTTGTCTGACTTCAGTGGAGTCCGGGGGAAGCTCTGGGCGCTGGATTCGTAGCCTGCGGATGCGTAAACCTCTTTGCATGCCGCCTCTGTCAGCGCGATCTGGGACACGGCGAGGACCTGGCCGGCCGCCGTCGCGTTGCTCATGGACTCGAACACTTCGAAGTGGATGTGCGGCCAGCGGCCGTTGTAGGCACCGGGGTAGATCGTCTTGAAAGTGACCTGGCCGTTGGCATCGGCCTCCTGGACGCCGCGAAGGTAGTTCTCGTTCTGGAGCCCGGAATCGTACATGGAGTATTTGCCGTCGCGGTCGCAGTGCCAGGCGTAGACGGCGGCACCGGCCAGGGGCGTGCAGCCGTTGGCGTTGTCGAGCAGGGTCAGCGTGACGGCCAGGGGCACGCCCTCCGCCGTGCTGCTGGCGGTCCCGAAGCTGGACGTGATGTCCTGGCGGACCACGCCGGATGCCTCGAGGACGTTGGGTCCGTTGGAACCGTCACCGGGGTACGGGCCGGCGGTTTCCTGCGGGATTTCAACGCCGCACTCGGCGATCGCGCGGGTCAGCGTCGGAGAGGCCGATGCCGTGGCCGTCGTTGCCGGAGCTGCCGACGTCGGAGTTGCCGCCGACGTCGTTGCGGCCGAGGTCGACGTCGAACTGCCGCTGGTGCCGCCGGGGCTGCAGGCGGCCAGGGCAGCGGCCGTTCCGGCCCCGAGGAACATGCCCAGCGAGCGGCGGCTCATGAGGGTGGACAGATCGAATTCCAGGCCGCGGTCATGGTTGGGGTGCGGCTCGTGCGGGGGCTGAGGCATGTTTGTCATGACCCCATCGAACCGTGCACCGCTGTGGGCTGGCTAGTCCGGTCCTGTGATGCGGCTGTGCGCCGGCTGGACATGCCCTCCGCGCGGACTGGACTGCTCCCCGGAAATGGACATGTCCCCGGTTCCGACTGAACAGGTCCCCGAAAAACGCCCACGTCCCGTGCGCCCAAGGGACATGCCCACCCGCCGGCGGAGGAACGGACATGTCCCGTGGGCCCAACGGACATGCCCACCCGCCGGCGGAGGAACGGACATGTCCCGTGGGCCCAACGGACATGCCCACCCTTTGGGCCAAAGGAATGGACATGATGCCGCTATGTCCACTGCTGGGCGCCGGGGGAGGGCATGTCCGGTGGTCCGGTGATGCGTCGGGGGATCTATGACCCCGGGCGGGCGCCCACCGGGGTTTCATCGGCAGGAGTCTCGGCACGAACCACGGTGGCGCCCTCGGCGGGCACCTCGTCAGCACCCGTTGCGGGGACTCCGGCCTTCGCGTCGAGCCTGCGGTAGCGGACCACGCCGATCCCCACCACGACGGCGGCGAGAGCCAGCGAGAGCACCAGCGATTCCCGCGTGGATTCCAGGATCACCATGCCGACCAGCAGGGCCACGATGCTAACGATTGACACCCAGGTCAGGTAGGGGAAGAGCCACATTTTCAGCTGGAGGTCCTTGGCGGCGGCACCCATGCGGCGGCGCAGGATCAGCTGGGAGGCGGCGATCACGAGCCACACGAACAGCGCGATGGCGCCGGAGGTGTTGACCAGGAACAGGAAGACCGTGTCCGGGGCGATGTAGTTCAGGCCGACCGTGACAAAGCCGACCACCGTGGAGGCAAGCACCGCGGCGGCAGGTACGCCGCTCTTGGAAATCCGCATCCAGGAGCGGGGGGCGTCGCCGCGCCGGGACAGCGAGAACAGCATGCGGCTGGCGGTGTAGAGGCCCGAGTTCAGGCAGGAGAGCACCGAGGTCAGCACCACAATGTCCATGATGGTTCCGGCACCCGGGATGCCGAACAGCTCGATGACCGCCACGTAGGGGCTCTTGGCGACGGAGGCGGAGTTCCAGGGCAGCAGGGTAACCACAATGGCGATGGAGCCGATGTAGAAGACGAGGATCCGCCAGACTGTGGACTTCACGGCCTTCTTGACGGCGTCGACCGGGTTCTCGGACTCGCCGGCGGCCACGGTAGCGATTTCCGCCCCGAAGAAGGAGAACACGACGACGAGGATGCCGGCCAGGACGGCGCCGGGACCGTTGGGCATGAACCCGCCGTTACCGACCAGGTTGTCCAGTCCAGGCGCCGGAACGCCAGGGACGAAGCCAAGGATCGCGGCTGCCCCGAAGAGCAGAAACAGCACGATTGCCGTCACCTTGATGGAGGCGAACCAGAATTCGAACTCGCCGAAAGACTTCACTGATCCGAGGTTGGTGAGAGTCAGCAGCACCATCAGGAGAAGCGCCCACACCCACTGGTCAATACCGGGTACCCAGCGGTGCATGATGGCTGCCCCGGCGGTTGCCTCAATGCCCAGGACGATGATCCAGAACCACGCGTAGAGCCAGCCGATGCTGAAACCCGCCCAGCGCCCCAGGGCCTTGTCCGCGTAGGTGGAGAACGAGCCCGTTTCCGGGTTGGCCGCGGCCATCTCACCGAGCATCCGCATGACGAGGATGACGACGAGTCCCGCCGCGGCGTAGGCAACCAGAATGCCTGGACCGGCCTGCTGGATCGCCGCACCTGAACCGACAAACAGTCCGGCACCGATCACCCCGGCGATGGCGATCATGGACAGATGCCTGGGTTTGAGGGATTTTGAGAGCTGCTGGTCAGCGTGCATGGAAGCGCCGTCCTTCGTGGGGGTTCTGGCCCGTTCTGAAGCCGGCGCAGCATGTCTGCCAGGCTGCGCGGCGGGCCGCGATGTCGTTTCACCCTAGACCGGCGGGGACACGGTCCGTCTTGTGCAGTCCCACAAATGACCTTGCCTGCGACGAGACCATGGCCCAACAACAAGGCCTGATAGGCAACTAAAGTTGACGCGGAGGCAATTTTGTAATGTGCCTGAAACCACTGACTCGGCGGCTCTCCGCCATCTACCGGGCAGTAACTGCCCGCGAGGAGAAGGGCAAACGTCAGTAATCAGCGTTGCTCGGCACTACGAGGCCGGTCTCATACGCGTACACGACGGCCTGGACCCGGTCGCGGAGATGGAGCTTGGTCAGGATCCGGCGCACGTGCGTCTTGACCGTGGCCTCGGACAGAAAATACCGGTGCGCGATTTCGGCATTGGAGAGCCCCTCCGCCATCGCCCCGAGCCTCTCATTTTCACGGGGCGTCAGGTCCTCCAGCAGCGGGTCCCGCGCCGGGCCCGCCGCGCCGCCGGACGGCTGACCGCCGTCGGCGACGGCCGAGAGACCGCCGTCGCCGTTCGTCCCGGCGGGGTCAAGGCCGCCGGTTCCGCGGACATACGTCTCCAGCAGCCTTTGCGTCACGCGCGGGGCCACGACGGCGTCTCCGCTGGCCACCACGCGCACCGCGCTGATCAGTTCCGCCGGCGCGACGTCCTTGAGCAGGAAGGCCGAGGCCCCGGCCCGCAGTGCGGCAAAGGCGTATTCATCGAGGTCAAAGGTGGTCAGGATGATGATCTTGGTGTCCGAACCCGAAGCCGCGATGACCCGGGTGGCCTCGATCCCGTCCAGTACGGGCATCCGCACGTCCATCAGGACGACGTCGGGCGCGAGTTCCCGGACGTGCCGGACCGCTTCGGCACCATTGGACGCCTCGCCCACGATGGCCAAATCGTCTTCACCCTCCAGAATGAGGCGAAAGCCCATCCGAAGCAGCGGCTGGTCATCAACCAGCAGTACGCGTGTGGGTCCCTTATCGACCACTGTTCCCCCTTGTTTCCGTTGCCGTGTCCGCATTGCAGTTCAGTTCCGCGCGCACCCGCCAGCCGCGTGCACCTGCGCGTCCGGCCTTCACCGTGCCGGCGTAGATCCTGGCCCGCTCCCGCATTCCGGCGATCCCCTGTCCCGTGCCGAGGGTATCCAGCGCATCGGACTTCCCCTGCACCCCGGCCCCGGGAGCGCCGGAGTCAACGGTGCCCCGCCCGTCGTCGACCACCTCAATGATGACGAGGGACCCCTCCCGGACAATGCTGACGTCCACCCGGCTAAGCGCTCGGCCGTAGCGCAGCACGTTCGTCAGCGACTCCTGCACGATCCGGTAAACGGTCAGCTGGAACGCGGCGTCGCTCGGCAGGGACGGGCCGGTGTGCGTGTAATGCAGCGGCAGGCCTGCGGTGCGGAAGCCCTCGAGAAGCTTGGCCAGGTTCCCTCCGGCCACCAGCGGCTCGCGCGGGGCATGTCCCGCGGCGGCATCCTCGCGCAGCACGCCGAGAACCCGGCGCATGTCGGCCAGCGCGGCGCGGCCGGTCCGGGAGAGCTCAGCCAGAACGCCGGCGGCACGCTTGGGGTCTTTTTTGACCACGACGGCGGCGCCGTCCGACAGGCTTATCATCACGGTCAGCGAGTGCGCCACGACGTCGTGCATCTCGCGCGCGATCCTGTTTCGTTCCGTCACCGAGCCTAGCTGCTGGGCCCGGGCCGCCCAGGCGGCAATCTCGTGCTCGTGCTCGCGCCGCTGCCGGACCGAGATGCCGATCCCGGTGGCGATTACGTTGGAGAGGGTGATACTGATGCCCGCCGCGATGCTCGTGACCAGCTGGAAATTTTCCGGCGTGCTGACCGCCATGTCCGGGAGCCGCCCGTCCAGCGGGCCGACGGCCAGCAGGAAGTACAGGAGCACCAGCGGGGCGGTGGTCAGGGCCAGGGCCGCGAGGGCGAAACGCCGCGTCCGGACCACTGCCACGGCGTACAGCGAAAACCAGAGCCCGGCGGAGACATTGGAGCCCCACGGGTGAAGGAAAGTGACGGCCAGTTCCAGCACTCCGACGGCGGCCGCCACCTGCACTGGATAGGCACGCCGGAAGAGCAGCACCGGGGCGGCCGCCGCCAGCAGGGCTGCGACCGGCCAGTCGCCGTCGATGAGCGACTCAGCCGCAGTGGGCGTGACCAGCACCAGGTAGCAGAGCACCACAAGGACATCCATGACCCGCGGATTGGCCAGCAGGTAACGCCGGAGCCGGCCGCGCCGGCGGGCGGTGAGTTCAGCGAAGGACGCGTCGGCCGGACCGGCCGACGCGTCCTTCACAGACACTGCATCGATCATGCTCTGAGCCTAGACGTTGCGGCCGGGAGGCCTAGACATCCCGTTTCTTCAGCAGGATGGCGGCGAGGAGCACGGGGATGACCACCCAGGCGCCCAGGACCAGGCCGGCCTGCCAGGCTTCCAGCGTGTCCGGGACGTGCTCGACGGCGGTCAGCGGATCCACGGTGTTGCCGGGGAGGTACTTGCGGGCTTCGACGAAGAAGTCGCCCGGGATCAGCTGGAAGGCGATGGGTGCCACGAAGAACAGCCCGACCAGGCTCATGATGCCGCCCGCCGAGTTGCGGATCAGCGTGCCCAGGGCCATGCCGATGGCCGCGACCGCTGCCACATAGATGCTGTTGACTATGAGCAGCTTGACCGACTGAGAGCTGCCCGGGTCCAGGTTGAGGCCGTAGTTATCCAGGATGGGCACCGACACCAGGCCGGCCGCCAGCGTGGACGCTGCCGTAACAACGAAGGACGTCAGGACCACCACCACGAGCTTGGCCGCAAACGCGGGGATGCGCTTGGGCACTGCCGCGAACGTGGACCGGGCCATGCCCGTGGTGAACTCCGAGCTCATCAGCAGCACGCCGAGGGAGCCGAGGATCAGCTGGGCAAAGGCGATGCCGGAGGTGGGCACGCTGACGGCGAGGTCCCCGCCCTGGGCCGCAATCCTGGCCGCCGCCTCCGGGTCCTGGGCCGCGGCTTCGGAGAACTGTCCCGTTCCCCAGGCGGAGAGCGCCCCGAACCCCACCATGACCACCACCGTGGAGCCGAGCAGGATCAGGGTGGAGAGGAGGGTGCGGAACTTGATGAATTCGGAATTGAGGACCCGCAGGAAGCTGGGGCCGGGGCCGGAGCTGGCGCCGTTTTCGGACCGCTGCGTGCGGGTTTCGGCGTCGCGGGGCTGGGTGGATTCAACGGTTGTGGAGCTCATGGCTTAGTTGCCTCCGGCTTCGACGGGATCGGCGTCCGTGGTGATCAGCGAGTGGTATTCGACCTCGTCCTTGGTCAGTTCCATGTAGGCCTCCTCGAGGCTGGCCTGGAGCGGCGTGAGTTCGTAGATCATGACGTGGTTCTCCAGCGCCGCGCCGGCGATCTGCCGAGGATCCAGTCCCTTGACTTCAAGGAGCTCACGTTCCTGGACCTCCACCGAGACGCCGGTTCCGGCCAGCAGCTGCATCAGCCTGTCCGGCTGGTCTGTGCGGACGCGCGTGCGGCCTTGGCCCTTGCCGGTGATGATCTCCTGGATCGGGGCGTCGGCGATGATCCTCCCGCGGCCGATCACGATCAGGTGGTCCGCCGTGACGGCCATTTCGCTCATGAGATGGCTGGAGAGGAAGACCGTGCGCCCCTCGGAGGCCAGATACTTCACCAGGTTGCGGACCCACACCACGCCTTCCGGGTCGAGGCCGTTGACGGGCTCGTCCAGGATCACGGTCTGCGGGTCGCCCAGGAGAGCGGCGGCGATACCCAGCCGCTGGCCCATGCCGAGTGAGAAGCCGCCGACCTTTTTCCTGGCGACGTCGGCCAGCCCGGTCATCTCGATGACCTGGTGGACGCGCTTCTTGGGGATGCTGTGCGTCGCTGCCATGGCCAGCAGGTGGTTGTAGGCGGAGCGGCTCGTGTGGACAGCCTTGGCGTCGAGCAGCGCGCCGACGTCGCGCAGAGGGGCCGCGTGCCTGGTGAGGGGTGTTCCGTTGACGGTCACCGAGCCCGACGTCGGCCGGTCCAGCCCCATGATCATGCGCATGGTGGTTGATTTGCCGGCTCCGTTCGGACCCAGGAAGCCGGTGACCCGGCCGGCTTCGACGGTGAAGTTGACGCCGGCGACGGCGGTCTTGTCGCCGTAAACCTTGGTCAGGCCTCGTGCTTCGATCATGGAAGCGTTCCTTTGCGTAGCGGGAAGTTTGTCCGGGGCACCGCAGTCACGGGCCCGTCTGCACACCACGCTACCGAGGCCGGCGGCCTTTTTCGCCGGTCTCAGGGATGATTCAGGGGCGACTCAGGGTAGTCCGGGAGGATGACCCTGTCGGCTCAGTCGAGCGGCGAGTAGTAGGTCAGCGCGCCGCGGCGGACCGTGAAGTCCACGCTCCGCACGCCGGGCATGACCTCGCCGTCGACGGCCAGGACCATGGTCCCGTCGCCGGGTTCCACCATGATCCGGTCCGTTTCGCTCAGGTGGGTGATTCCGGAACTGGCCACGGTGCCCGTGAGCACGGCCCAGAGCAGGCGCACCCGGGCGAACGGCTCGTCGGCAGTGATCATCCGCAGGTCCAGGATGCCGTCCGAGAGCACGGGGCGCACCAGTGGCGCGTGGTCGCGGGGGTAGTAGCGGCCGCGTCCGATGTACAGGATCCACAGCCGGTGTCGCACGCCGTTGACCACCAGGGCGGTAGGCGTGCCGGCGGCGAAGGTCCGGAACATGGCCATAATTCCGGCCAGCGGCTTCCCGAGTGCCGGCTGGAGCTGTTCGCGCCGGCGGACCAGGTTCGGGTAGAGGCCGATGCTTGCCGTGTTGAGCATGATCAGTTCGAGGCGCTCGGGGTTGTCGGCGAGGCCCCGTTCAACAACTGCGTGACCGACGTCGGCCACGGCCGCCTCGCCGTTGGAGGCAGCCTGCACCGCCGCCCCCAGGTCGGGAGTTCCGGCGTCACGGGCAAAGTGGTTGAGCGTTCCGCCCGGAAGCACCAGCAGCGGAAGGGAACGTTCGACGGCGGCCGCCGCCGCGGCGCCCACGGTACCGTCGCCGCCCCAGACACCCAGGGCCGCGATCCCGGGCTGGGTCGCGACGCGAGCGATGCCGGCGGCGACGGTCTCGTCCTGCCCGATTTCCGTTATATACGCCTTAGGGAATATTTTTTGCAGGGCGGCGACGGTCTCGTCGGCGTAGGAGCCGCCGAGCGTGTTGACTGCGATGCAGAGTCCTTGGCCGTCGGGGAGTTCCGCGGTCCGCACGGTCGTGCGGCTGGTTTCCGGGAACGGCGGCCGGACGGGCCACCATTTGCGTGTCACCAGGGCGGCCCCGGCTCCGATCGCTGAACCGAACAGCACGTCCGAGGGCCAGTGGGCGCCGGTGTGGACCCGGGAGTAGGCCACGCCGGCCGCGACGGGGGCCAGGGCCGCCCCCAGTGCGGGGCGGACCATCCCGGCGCCGAGCGCGAAGGCAACCGCGGAGGCCGAATGGCCCGACGGCATCGACGAACTCGTCGGCTGCGGGTGGACGAAGCGGAATACCGGAAGGTGTTCGGGCAGGGGGCGGGTCCGGGGCAGGAGGGTCTTGAAGACCAGGTTGGTGACGGCCGACGCCACGCCCTGCGCGATGAGCCCGTGCACAGCCGCCCGCCGCGTCTTTCCAGGCACGAGGGCCATTACGCCGGCAATGCCGAACCAGAGTTTTCCCTTGTTGGCCGCGGCCGAAAGGCGGCGGAAAAAGTCGTCATGGCCGCCGCCCGGCAGGCTGGAGACGGCGCGCACGAGGTAGCGGTCGAAAGTCGACAGGCGGCGGGGAGCCTTCCTCAGCATGGTTCGCATCTGCCTACACTACTGCCGGAAACGCCCGCGGTGGGCGGCCCGTGCCGGGCTTCCTATTTCGCGGGCAGGGGCTTCGCCGCACCGGCGAGCAGCAGGGCGACCAGGATCGGAATCCCGATCGCCAGCAGCGCTGTCCGGATACCGGTTACATCGCCCAGATAGCCCAGCAGGGGCGGCCCGGCAAGGAACGCAATATACCCGAGCGTGGACACGACGGACACCCGCGCGGCCGCCTTCCGGGGGTCATCCGCCGCTGCGGACATGCCGATCGGAAACGCGAGGGCGGCGCCGACGCCCCAGAGCACGGCACCGGCGGCGGCGAGCCAGATGCTGCCGGCGAACACGAACAGGCAGAGGCCAGCGGTTGCCGCTGCCATGCTGGCGCGGAGGACAGGCACGCGGCCGTAGATGTCAATCGCGCGGCCGCCGAAGAAGCGCATGGCGGTCATGGCCAGCACAAAAGCGGCGAACAGCAGCGCCCCCGTGGACTGTTCGGCGCCCAGGCCGTCCACTGCGGCCTTGGCAATCCAGTCGTTCCCGGCGCCTTCGGTCAGGGTGGCGCCGAGGACGACGACGCCGATCAGCAGCGTGCGGCCGTCCCGCCAGGCCGCCCCGCCCTTGACGTGGTCCGGTTCTCCTGCGGCGGGCGGCGCGAGGGCCACATGCGGCAGGAAGTATCGCGGGGCCACCGTGGTCAGGACGGCGACGACTGCGGCTATGACCAGCAGGTGCTCGGGGAGCCCGACCCCGAGGGTGGACAGCCCGGCGCCGATCAGGGCTCCGACGAACGCACCGCCGCTGAAGGCTGCATGGAACTGCGGCATGATGGTGCGTCCGAGGCGGTGTTCGACGTCGGCGCCCTCGATGTTCTGCGACACATCCCACAACCCGACGCCGATCCCGAAGACGAACAGGGCGACCGCCGTCGCCGGGACGGACGCCGCCATCAGGGACAGCGCCACGCCCGCACCGGCGGCCGCCGCCACAAGTCCGGCGCTGCGCACGGTGTTGGCCGTGCCGATCCGGCCTACGATGAACCCGGCTGTGGGCAGGGCGATCAGCGAGCCGACAGCCAGGCACAGCAGCAGGGTTCCCATCTGCCCCGAGGTGATGTGCAGGATGTCCGTCACCGCGGGGATGCGGGCTGCCCAACTGGCGAAGACCAGTCCATTGATTCCGAAGACGAGGAAGGTGGCCCCGGCGGCGGCTTTCAGTTGCGGTTCGGTTGCGGTACTTGTCATACGATCACTGCTTCCACCGAGTGTTGTGCGAGCTGGTCATGTTCTTCGGGAGTGAGTTGCCGGTCCGTCACGATGGCATCCACGGCGCCCAGGGATGCCACGAGGGCCACCGCGCTGGCGTTCCATTTGGATCCGGCGCAGGCGACGATCACCCTGGCCGCGGATTCGAGGCCGGCGCGCTTCACGGCGGCGTCCTCGAGATCGTGGGCCAGCAGTCCGTCTTTGAGGTTCAGGGCGCAGGGCGTGACCACGGCGGCGTCGAAGCGCAGGGAGCGGATGTTGGATTCGGTCATCGGTCCGCGAAAGGACAGTTCGCCCGGGACGAGGCTGCCGCCGGGCATGAGGAGGTCTGGACGCCGTCCCGCGGTCATCTCATCGGGGGAGAGCGCGGTAACGGCCCGCAGCGACATCGGCATGATGGTCATTTCGCGCTGGCGCAACTGGCGGGCGATCTCCGTGGCGGTGGTGCCGCTGTCCAGCCAGACGTGTCCCCGGTCCTGGAGCATGGCCGCCACACCGGCGGCGATCCGGACCTTGGCCACGTGGTCCTCAAGCTCGCGTTGCCCGTATGCCGGGTTTTCGCCGGCCAGGATCAGGCTCCGGGCCCCGCCGTGCACGCGTCGGAGCACACCGTGGAGGGCCAGGACGTCGAGATCACGCCGGATCGTGGCGCCGGAAGCAGCGCAGACGGTCATCAGTTCGTCCACGGTCACATGTTCCCGGCTGCGAAGCAGTTCGCCGATCAGGCGGTGCCGCTCATCAGTAGTCATGCTCAAATGCTAGCGGTTCATGATCGTTTAATCATTTCTTGCGCGATTGCCTGGAAGGCAAGAGGACTCGCCTGAGGGAGCGTTACCGAGAAACGCGCCGAAAGTGCGGGAGCGTCCGGACTAGCGGGCGCGTTCGACGCGCTTTTCATCCCAGACGGGCGCGGCCGATTCATAGACTTTGCCGTCGGAGCCGAAGACCAGGAAGCGGTCGAAGGTGCGGGCGAACCAGCGGTCGTGGGTTACCGCCAAGACGGTGCCCTCGAAGTGGTCGATCGCCCGTTCCAGGGCCTCGGCCGAGTGCAGGTCCAGGTTGTCGGTGGGCTCGTCGAGCAGCAGCAGGGTGGCGCCGGAGAGCTGGAGGAGCAGGATCTGGAAACGGGCCTGCTGGCCGCCGGACAGGGATTCGTACTTCTGCTCGGACTGTCCGGCGAGGCCGTAGCCGTCCAGGGCGCCGGCGGCGGCCTCGCGGCCCAGCCCGGAACGGTGCTCGTCGCCGCGGTGCAGGATCTCCAGCAGGGTCTTGCCCAGCAGGTCGGGCCGGACGTGGGTCTGGGCGAAAAAGCCGGGCCGGATCCGGGCGCCGAGTTTCACTGTCCCTTCGTGCGGGACCTCCGCGATCTCGACGTCGGACACCGGCAGGTGCTCCCGCTCCGGATCGGTGCCGCCGGTGGCGAGCAGGCGCAGGAAGTGGCTCTTGCCCGAGCCGTTGGAGCCGAGCACACCGACCCGGTCGCCGAACCAGACCTCGGTGGAGAACGGCTGCATCAGCCCGGTCAGTTCCAGCTTTTCCGCGACGATGGCACGTTTGGCGGTGCGGCCGCCCTTGAGCCGCATCTTCACGTTCTGCTCGATCGGCAGCGCCTCGGGCGGGCCGGCTTCAAGGAATTTCGCCAGGCGCGTCTGGGCGGCGTGGTACCGGTTGGCCATGTCGGATCGGAACGCGGCCTTGTTCTTGTACATGTTGACGAGTTCCTTGAGCTTCACGTGCTCTTCGTCCCAGCGCTTCCGCAGCTCCTCGAAGCGCGCGTTCCGGTCCGCGCGGGCGTCCACGTAGGACCCGAACCCGCCGCCGTGGACCCAGGCGCCGGCGCCGTTGATGCCCGGTTCCAGCGTGACGATGCGGCCGGCGGCGTTGTTGAGCAGTTCACGGTCGTGGCTGATGAAGAACACGGTCTTCTTCGACTCGTTCAGCTTGGCCTCGAGCCAGCGCTTGCCCGGGACGT
>JBKPJW010000654.1:0-17226 GCA_046730875.1 Actinomycetota bacterium
TTCACGAGGTTTTTGAGCTGGACGAACTCCGGGCCCATCTGGACCTTGGCCTTGATCCATTCGGGCTTACGTTCCACCGGTGTGGCCGCATTTCGCTGCTCGATGCGCAGCATTTTCCGGCCTTCTGGTGCCAGTGTCACAGTAGAGCTCCTTCTGGGGTTGCAACTAGGGCTTCTTCATTCTTGCGCAGTTCTTCGGTGATCCGCGACACGAGGTCTACGGGGGCGACGTCCCTGCCGAGTTCCCGGGCGATCGTGGTGACTCCGGCGTCACTGATGCCGCAGGCAATGATCTGGGCGTAAGCGGCGAGATCGTTGTTGCAGTTGATCGCGAATCCGTGCATCGTGACACCCTCGCTGACGCGGATGCCGATGGCGGCGATCTTGCGGGCCGGACCCTTCTCGTCCTGCTCGATCCAGACGCCGGCGCGGCCCTTGATCCTCACGGCGTCGATGCCGTAGTCCGCCAGGACAGCAATGATCACGGCTTCCAGGCGCTCCACGTAGTCGCGGATGCCGGCAGGGTTCTTCAGCTTGATGATGGGGTAGCCCACGAGCTGGCCGGGGCCGTGCCACGTGAGCTTGCCGCCGCGGTCCACCGCCACCACGGGAGTTCCGTCAAAGGGCCGTTCGTGGTCCTCGGTGCGCTTGCCGGCGGTATACACAGCGGCGTGTTCGAGCAGAAGTACGGTGCTGGGCGCGGTGCCGGCGAGGACTTTTTCGTGCAGTTCGCGCTGGATCTCCCAGCCGCGGGTGTAATCGATGAAGTCCGGGGCGAGACCCAGCTGTTTGAACTCAAGAGTCATGGCATCAAGCTTAGACCCCGGCGCACCGCCCACCCGCTTGTGTGCTTAAGCTCTCACGGCCCTGGAAAAACCAGTCGTAGGGCAGAACCCGGGTGCCGGCTGTCGGCCGTTCGTGGCCGAGAACCTGTGGATAACTTCTGCGCGATTTTGCGTTATCGGCTATTCCTTGGGGTATGGAAGTTATCCCCGACCCGGGCGGCGTCGCCCCCGAGGTTCCCGGTTACGAAGTCGGACGCCTGCTGGGGCGCGGGGGCACAGCCGCCGTGTGGCTGGTGACGGAACAGTCCACGGGCCGCGAATTCGCCCTCAAATGCCTCGATCCCGGCGGCGACGCCGGGCGGTACGGCGAGCGCGGGGGAGCCCGGGACGCCGAAGATGCGGTTCGGCGGGAGGTGCGCATCCTCTCGACGCTGGACCATGACCACCTGGTGCGGGCTCACGATGTGCTGCGCCTCCGCATTCCGCGCTCCGGGCGGGAGGAACCCGCAGGCCCGGAAGAACGGGAGGCCGTGGGGCTGGTGCTTGACTACGCCGCCGGCGGATCGGCGGCAGGCCTGGTCGCCGGCCGTGGCCGGTTGAGCGCGGGCGAGACGGTGACGGTCCTGACGCCGATCGCACAGGCGCTGGAGTATCTGCATTCGCAGGGTTTCACCCATGGCGACGTTTCACCAGGCAACGTGTTGTTCACGGCGCACGGGAAACCGCTGCTGGCCGATGTGGGTGTGGCCCGAATGGTGGCCGACGCCGCGGGGGACCGGTTCGCCGGGACCGATGGCTTTTCCGATCCGGCACCGGTGGATGCCGTCAGGGCGGGGCTCCAACCGGAACGCGACGTCTATTCGCTGGCTGCTCTCGGCTGGTACTGCCTCACGGGACGGCCGCCGGTCGCGGGAGCCCGGCGTCCGCCGCTGCCGCTCCTGGTTCCCGACGTGCCCGCTGGGCTGGCCGCGGCGCTGGAGGCCGGCCTGGCCGACGACCGGCGCCGGCGGCCCTCGGCCGCCGAACTGGCCGCCGCCGTCTATCGCAGCACAGCCGCGGAGCCCGTGGACCTCTCGGTCACAGCCCATCCCACGGTGATTCCGCAGTTACTGACCCGCCGCGTCGTTCCGCGCAACGCCCGGGAGCGGCGAGCCGCACGGCGTCGCCGGTGGTTCCGCTGGTGGTCCCGCTCGGCTCGTCCGGGCCGCGCGTCCCGCCCCGGACGAGTGGCTGACTCCTCCATCGGCGACAGCAGCAGGGCCGGTCCTGGTTACTTGGCCGGTCCTGGTTACTTGACCGGTCCTGGTGACGCGACCGGGGCAGGTGCTCTGATCGACGCAGGTGCTCTTACTGCCGACGGTCTCACTGACGATGAGTCCCTCACCGACGCCGGCCGGGCGGCCGGCGCCGGCCCGCGGCACTCCGCGGCCGGCTCCGGACCGGATGTTGACCGGGAGGTGGGGCTGGAGACCAGGCGCGTCGGTGCACACCGCGGCGCGAACGACGGCGGGGGAGACACCCGCCGCGACAGCCTCGCCATTACCCTGGGCAACACGCGCCGCACTGCCGCGGACGACACTGTGGGCGAGGCTCGTTCCGCCAGCAGGCCACGCAACCGCCAAGTCACCGGTCGCGTCGTCCGTCAGGCCAACGCCGGCCCGGGGCGCCGATTGCGTCGCCACCCACTCTGGGCGGGCACGGCAGCAGGTGTCGCGTTGCTTGCCGGCCTCAGCGGGTTCTGGCTGTATCCGGTAGGAGCCATTCCTGAGCTGTTCGCGGGATTCGTTCCTCCCGCGGCAGCGCCGCGCTCTACTGTCGACGCCGGCACGGCGGTGCCTGGCGATTCTGTCATCCCGGGCGAAGTCCGGAACCGGCTGGAGTCGGCAGACCCCGGCGAAGCTGTCCGCGGACTTGCTGAACTCCGGTCACTCGCATTCAGGTCCGGGGATTTCCGGCTGCTGGAGGAAGTCAACGTCCCGGCGTCGCCGGCTGCGGCCGCGGACGACCACATCAAGGCCCGGCTGGTGGTGGCCGGGCACGTCCTGTCCGGGTTCGAGACCATGCTCGCGCAGGTACAGACAGTTCCGGACGGCGGACCGGACCGGACTGTGGTGGCCGTTAGGGCCGTGTCCTCGGCGTACCAGGAGCGCGACGCTGCCGGCCGGGTTGTGGCTGAGGCGCCGGCCGGGGAAGAGATCAGGCTACGGCTGGTTCTGGTGAGCGTTGACGGGCGCTGGCGGATTTCGCAGATCCTCGCCGAGGACCCTGAATCCGGTTAGCCGCGGTCGGCCACCCACGCCGCGGCCTCGGCGAGGGAGGGGTGCCGCCATTGGAAGCCGTTGTCGGCCAGGACGGCCGGCTCCGCCCGCTGGCTGGCGAGTAGCAGTTCGTCGGCGAGTTCGCCCATCACCAGCCGCAGCACGGGGGCGGGTACGCGCAGCACGGCCGGCCGGTGCAGTGCCCCGGCCAGCTGGGCGATCAGGGAGTTCACGTCTGCGCTTTCGGGGGCGCAGACGTTTACCGGACCGGACAGGGACGTCGAGAGCAGGAAGGAAAAGGCGCCGGTCACATCCGGCAAGGTGATCCACGGCCAGTACTGCCGACCGTTGCCCAGCGGGCCACCGACCCCCAGGCGCAGCAGTGGAAGCAGCCGGCCCAGCGCGCCGCCCGAGCGGCTCAGGACGACGCCGGTGCGGGGCGTGACCACACGGACGCCGGCGGGCGCTTCATGCGCTGCGGCCTCCCAGTCGACGCAGATCCGTGACAGGGTACCGGTGCCGGCGGGCGCATTCTCACGCAGCACCACGGGACCGGCATCGCCGTAATAGCCGGAGCCGGACTGGCTCAGGAATACCGCGGGCGGTGCGTCCTGCCGGGTCATCGCCGCGGTCAGGGTCTGAGTCGCGCCCAGCCGGGAGCTGCTCAATTCGTGGATGCGTGCCTTAGTCCAGGGCCGGTCGCCGATTCCGGCGCCCGAGAGGTTGACCACCGCGTCCGCGCCCTTCAGGGCGGTGTCGTCGATCGTGCCGGTGGCGGGGTCCCACTGAAACTCCGCCGCCGACGCGGGCGGACGCCTCACCAGGGCCACGACGTCGTGCCCTTCGCTGCGCAGCGCGCTGGAAAGGGCAGTTCCGATCAGCCCGGAGGCCCCGGCAATAAGGATTCGCATGATCCATCTCACCATGCCCGGCACGGCCGTGAAACCTCCCGGGCGGTACAGGCCGTTGTGGCTATGATCGAACGATGACCCCCTCGAGTTACTTCCGTTTTCCGCATGTCCACGGCGATCTCGTCACCTTCGTGGCCGAGGACGACGTCTGGATTGCACCAGTGGGCGGGGGCCGTGCCTGGCGCGTGTCCTCCCTGCAATTGCCGGCCCGCAACCCGCGCTTCACCCCGGACGGTAAGCGCCTGGTGTGGACCGTCGTCCAGGGGACGGCCCCGGAGGTCGTGACAGCCGACGTCGACGGCGGCGGCTACCGCCAGCTGAGCTACTTCGGCCACAGCTCTACCCGAGTCAAGGGCTTCACGCCCGACGGCGACATCCTGGTCACCAGCGCGTTCCGCCAGTCAGACAGCCGTCACACCCACGCCTACAGCCTGCCGGTGACCGGCGGCTGGGCGCAGGAACTCCCCTTCGGCCCGGTCGAGTCCGTAGCGTTCGGCCCCGTCGTCGGCGACGAGCGCCCGGTGGTGCTTGCGAGCGTCCTGTCGCGTGAGCCCGCCTGGTGGAAGCGTTACCGCGGAGGCGCAGCGGGCAAGCTGTGGATCGACGCCGACGGAAACGGCGAATTCGACCGGCTCGCCCCGACGCTGGACGGCAACCTCACGGACCCCCTGTGGATCAAGGGACGGATCGCGTTCCTTTCCGACCATGAAGGCTACGGAAACCTCTACTCCGTACTGCCCAACGGCAGCGACCTGCGGCGGCACACGGACCACGAGGACTTCTACGTCCGCCACGCCTCCACGGACGGGCAACGGGTCGTCTTCGAATCGGCCGGGGAACTCTGGCTGCTGGCCAGCCTCGACGCGGAGGCCGTCAAACTCGATATTTCGCTGGGGTCCGCCTCTCAGGCCCGCCGCCCCGCACCGCTGAAGCCCTCCCGGCACCTTGGAGACGTCATACCGGACTACACCGGTGCGTCCAGCGCCGTCGAATCCCACGGAACCGTCCACTGGCTGCGCCACAAGGACGGCCCTTCCCGCGTCCTCGAAGCCACCCGCGGCGTCCGCGCACGGTTGCCCCGGCCTTTCGGCGAGGGCCGGATCGCCTACGTCGCCGACCACGCCGGCGTCGAGGCCCTCTACCTGAAAGCCATCGCGGCGCCGCTGGCCGGCCCGTCCGCCCCGGCGGCCAAGGCCCCGCAAAGCACTCAGCAGAACGCTGTGCAGACCACGGTGCAGAACGCGGTGCACACCCCTGGGCAGTCCGCTGTGGCCTCGGAAGATGCCGGGGCCGGCGTGCCGTTGCCGAAGCCGGTGTCCGCTGCCGCGCTGACCGGCGCGGGATCGATCCCCGCCACGACAAGCAGCGCTGAGTCCCGCCCGGTGACGGCTCCGGCCGCCGCTGCTCCTGCCGTATCCGGCGCCCGACTTCAGACCGACATTGCCGGTACCGACACCGCTGGTACCGGCACCGCCGGCACCGGCAATGCTGTCCCGTCCACGCCCGCCCCCAGCGATTTCATGCGGATCGACTTTCCCAAGCCCAGCCGGGCCAGCGCCATCGAAGCCAGCCCGGACGGGCGCTGGCTCGCCGTCGGCACGTCCTTTGGTGACATCTTCCTTGCCGATACGCGCGCGGGCACAATGTCCCTGTTGAGCAGCATCGGCGAGGGCAGCATCGAAGGATTTAGCTGGTCCCCGGACTCCGCCTGGCTCGGCTGGTCCGAACCGGTCACGTCCTTCGGCTCCCGCAGCCGGCTCCGGATCGCCAGGATCGACGACGGCACCGGGGCGGAGATCATTGAGGTCACCGACGGCCGCTTCCGCGACGAGTCGCCGTCGTTCACCCCGGATGGCAAGTACCTCGCCTTCCTCTCCAACCGAAGTTTCGACCCGGTCTACGACGGCCACTCCTTCGATCTGTCTTTCCCGAGTCCGATCAAGCCGTACCTCGTCGCCCTCGCCGCTGACACGCCCTCGCCGTTCGGCCCCAGCGTGGACCTGCATGAAGAGGCAGCCGCGGCTCCGGACGCCCCAGCAGGAGCCGGCGGCCCCGCAACCGGGGGAGCGTCTGCCGCGGAGCCTGTGCCTGCCGTCCGGGTCGACGCTGAGGGCCTCGCCCACCGCGTCATCAGTGTCCCCGTGCCGCAGGGCAACTATTCGGCGCTCACCGCCGCCCCCGGTGCCCTGCTCTGGCTGGACAGCGAGCTTTCCGGCGCCACGGGCGAAGGCAGGGCCAGCCTCGAGGACAAGGGCGCCCCGCCCAGCCTGGTCCGCTACGACCTCGCCAAGAGGCGCGCCTCCACGATCGTGGAGGCACTGGACAGCTACCGGCTTTCCGGCGACGGTGCCAAGATCGTGTTCGTCGAGGACAAGCAGATCCGGGCCGCAACCGCCGGCGCCAAAGCCGACGAGGACTCCGGCCAGCTCGTCAAAGTGGACCTCGGCCGCATCCGGGTGCAGCTGGACCCGCTCAGCGTGTGGGGCCAGTCCTTCGATGAGGCGTGGCGGCTTCAGCGCGACTTCTTCTGGACCGAGGACATGGCCGGCCAGGACTGGGACTCCGTCCACTCCCGCTACCGTCCGGTGGTGGAACGCCTCGGCTCCCACGATGACCTCGTGGACCTGCTGTGGGAGCTGCACGGCGAGCTGGGCACCTCCCACGCCTACGTCCGCCCGGTGGCCGTCACCGAGATCGGCAGCAGCCCCCAGGGTCGCCTCGGCGCGGATCTCGAGTTCATCGGCGACGGCTGGAAAATCACCCGCATCCTCGCCGGAGAGTCCTCCGACCCCCTGGCCACCTCGCCGCTGACCCGGCCGGGCGCCGACGCCAAACCCGGCGATGTCCTGCTGGCCATCGACGGCGTCGAACTCACGGAATCGAGGACCCCGGCGATGCAGCTGGTCGGCGCCGCCGGCCGCGCCGTGGAACTGACCCTGCGCAATGGGTCCGGCCACGGCGCCGCCGCAGGCGCCCAGCGCCGCGTGGCGGTAATCCCGGTACGGGACGAGGAACGCCTGCGCTACCAGGAGTGGGTCGCCGGCAACCGGCGGACCGTCCGGGAAGCCTCCAACGGCACGTTTGGCTACCTCCATATCCCGGACATGATGGCCAACGGCTGGGCTCAGCTGCACCGAGACCTCGACACTGAAACGGCCCTGGACGGGCTGATCGTCGATGTGCGGCGCAACCGCGGTGGCCACACCTCCCAGCTCGTGGCAGAGCTCATCGGGCGCAAGGTCACCGGCTGGAGCATGCCGCGCGGGGAAAAGCCGCGGACGTACCCGCATCACGCCCCCCGCGGGCCGGTCATCATCCTCACGGACGAGTTCGCCGGTTCCGACGGCGATATCATCACGCAGGTCTCCAAACTGCGGGGGATCGGACCGGTCATCGGCACCCGCACCTGGGGCGGCGTCGTCGGGATTGACAACCGCTTCGCGCTGGCCGACGGCACCGGCGTCACCCAGCCGCGCTACGCCACCTGGTTCGCCGGTGGCGTGGGCTGGGGCGTGGAGAACTTCGGCGTCACCCCGGATATCGAGGTGACGTTCCCGCCGCACGCCTACGCCGCCGGCACCGACCCGCAGCTGGAGTACGGTATCGGGGCGCTGAAGGAAATGATCCAGGAACTGCCCACGGATCGTCCGCCGCTGCGCGAGGGCTACCGCAGGCTCCGGCCCGCTCCGCTGCCTGCCCGCCGCCAGTCCGGGAAGTCGTAGCAGGTTCCAGCAAAGGCTTAGGCGGTCCCAAGAGACGGTCCGCATGGCAGAGGCCCCCGGCTTCCCGTAAATTCCGGGAAGCGGGGGCCTCTGCGTGCTGCGGGCCCTGAACTGTGGGCCTTGAACTGCGGGCCGGCCTGTTGGCCTCGGCCTGCGGGCGGAGCTAGGAGGCCAGGGTGGCGTCCAGGGTGATCTTGAGGCCGGTGAGGGCGCCCGAGACGGGGCAGCCAACCTTGGCTTCTTCGGCGATCCGCTGGAATTCGTCTTCCGTGATCCCGGGAATCCGCGCGCTGACGGTCAGGTGGCTGTCCGTGATGCCGGTACCGGGCACGAAGGTGACATCGGCCTTGGTGTTGACTTCCTCGGGGGTGTGGCCGGCCTGTGCAAGGGCATGGCTGAAGGCCATGGAGAAACAGGCCGAGTGTGCTGCGGCGATGAGCTCTTCGGGGCTGGTTTTGCCCTCCGAGGCCTCGGTGCGTGCCTTCCAGGTGACATCGAAGTTACCCAGGCCGGAGCTGTCCAGCGTTGTGTTGCCGGCCCCCGTCATCAGGTCGCCATTCCATACAGTGTGTGCGGTGCGTGTTGCTGCCATGTCCACTCCTCGTCGTTGTGAATCCGCGACCCGGCAAAGCGCCGGACCGTGCCGTGTCCAATCCTAGGGATTCAGCGCCGCCCGCGCACGGGTGTCCGCTCTTAGAGGATTGTGTCCGCATGCCGTGCGGGGGGCCAACAACTGCTGCTCAGAACGACGACGGCGCCGCACCCCGATCGGGGGTGCGGCGCCGTCGCAGCGTCTGTCGGACCTATTGCCAGAGAGTCGCAATCGCAACGTTGAGCAGCGCAAGGCCGCCGACGCTGTGGGCGAGGCCCTTGCTGACGGGCTCGCCCTTCTTGTATTTGCGGCTGCCGATGAATGCCAGCACGGCGACAACCAGGCCGATGCCGAGTTTGATGCCGAGCTTGAGGTAGTTGGCGTCCTTGTCCAGGGCCGGGATGAGACCCATCATGACGATGCCGGTGATGAGCTGCAAGGCCGCCCCGTCGAACTGGCGGGGGTGGACCGTGGGGGCTTTCATCTGGCCGATCCAGATGCCGACGATCATTGCGGCGCCAATGATGTGCAGGAAGACCATGACGTTATAGACGATGTTCATGGCATCAGTGTAGCCAGAGTCTTCTACGCGCTGTAGTAGGACCCGCCGGGTCCCTGCGCAAAGTGCCGACGGACAAGAACAGGGGACTGGCCAGCAGAAACAGCGACGGCGGTGCAGGGACGGTGGCGATCCACCGGTCCCCGCACCGCCGTCGCCGTCGGTGTGGTTCGAACGCTTGTGTCCTAGAGGCTAGAGACCAAGGTCCGCTTCGAACGCGCCTGTTTCGAGGCGTGCCTTCAGCGTCTGCAGGAAACGTCCCGCGTCGGCGCCGTCAACCAGGCGGTGATCGTACGTCAGGGAGAGGTACATCATCGAGCGGATAGCCAGCGAGTCATCGCCGTTTTCGTCGGCGACCACAACGGCGCGCTTGACGATCGCGCCGGTGCCCAGGATGGCCACCTGGGGCTGGTTGATGATCGGGGTGTCGAACAGGGCACCCACCGACCCGATGTTGGTGATGCTGAAGGTTCCGCCCGAGAGCTCGTCCGGGCCGATCTTGCCGTTGCGGGTGCGGTCCGCGACGTCGGCGATCTTGCCGGCCAGGCCGGCAAGGTTCAGGTTGCCGGCGTCCGAGATGACGGGAACCAGCAGGCCCTTGTCGGTGTCCACGGCGATCGCCAGGTGCTCGGCGTTGTGGTAGGTGATTTCCTGCTTGTCCTCGTCGTACGAGGCGTTGACCTTCGGGTGCTGCTTCAGGGCCTCGGCAACAGCCTTGGCAATGAAGGGCAGGAATGTCAGCTTGGAGCCGTTTTGGGCCTGGAAGGAGTTCTTGGCCTTGGCGCGCAGCTTGGCGACCTTGGTCATGTCCACCTCGTGCACCTGCGTGAGCTGGGTGGAGATGTCCAGGGACTCGCGCATCCGGCGGGCGATGACCTGACGGATCCGGGGAGCCTTCTGCACCGTGCCTCTGAGGGAGGACGCGGCTGCGGAGGACGCCGCACCTGAGGCAGGCGCAGCAGCCGCGGCGGGTGCCGCCGGTGCGGCCTTTGCCTCGGCAGCTGCCATGACATCCTGCTTGCGGATGCGGCCGCCGACGCCGGAGCCGGTGAGGGCTGCGATGTCAACACCCTGCTGGTTGGCCAGCTTGCGGACCAGGGGAGTGACGTAGCCGGACTCTGCCGGCGCGGCAGCTTCAGCGGCAGGCGTGGTCGCTGCCGGAGCGGCCGGGGCTGCGGGAGCTTCCTGCTTGGGAGCTTCCGGGGCCGGTGCGGGTGCTGCGGCCGGTGCTGCCTGTGCGGGTGCCGCGGCCGGCGCGGGAGCTGCCGGGGCTTCCTGCTTGGGTGCTTCCGGGGCCGGTGCTGCGGCGGGGGCTGCGGCGCCGGAACCGATGACGGCCAGCACGGAGCCGACCTCTGCGGTCTCGTCCTCGTTGACCCGGATTTCCAGGAGCGTTCCGGCAACCGGGGACGGGATTTCGGTGTCTACCTTGTCGGTGGAAACCTCGAGCAGCGGCTCGTCGACCTCCACGGTATCGCCGACGCTCTTCAGCCAGCGGGTAACGGTTCCTTCGGTGACGCTTTCGCCGAGGGCCGGCAGCGTGACGTCGTGTCCTTCGCCGGCCGGAGCTGCAGCCGGTGCCTCAGCAGCGGGAGCCTCAGCAGCGGGAGTTTCGGCAGCCGCCGCCGGAGCCTCGGACTCGGGGGCCGGTGCCTCCGCGGCGGCGGGGGTCTCTTCGGCCGGTGCGGCGGCCGGTGCTTCCGCGGCGGCCGGGGCGGCGTCGCCCGTGCCGATGCGGACCAGCGGTGCGCCAACTTCAGCGGTCTCGTCTTCGGCGACGAGGATTTCCTCAATCACGCCGGCAATCGGAGAGGGGATCTCGGTGTCTACTTTGTCGGTGGAGACTTCGAGCAGCGGCTCGTCCACCTCTACCCGGTCACCTACCTGCTTGAGCCAGCGGGTGACGGTTCCTTCGGTGACGCTCTCACCGAGGGCGGGCAAGTTAACGGATTCAGACATGTCGTCCCCGTTCTCCTTATTTATCTTTAGTGCGGATGAATGCTGCCTTGGTCGAGCTTAGTGCACCCGGCTTTTCGGGCCGGGTGCACCAAGCTCTGAAGTATTGCGGAGGTGCGGGCGGAGCTGCTAGCCGTGGAGGGGTTTGCCCGCCAGCGCCAGATGCGCCTCGCCCAGGGATTCGTTCTGGGTGGGGTGGGCGTGGACCAGCTGGGCCACGTCCTCCGGGTAGGCTTCCCAGTTCACGATCAGCGCGGCCTCGCCGATCTGCTCACCCATGCGGGCGCCGATCATGTGGACGCCGACCACGGGGCCGTCCTTCTGGCGGACCAGCTTGACCAAGCCGCTGGTGCCCAGGATGGAGCTCTTGCCGTTGCCGGCCAGGTTGTATTCCTGGGTCTGGATCTGGTCCTCGCCGAACTTCTCCTTGGCGGCCTTCTCCGAGTAGCCCACAGTGGCGATTTCTGGTTCGGAGTAGGTGACCTTGGGGATGTTCACGTCTTCGACGATGACCGGCTTCAGGCCGGCAATCTCTTCGGCGACGAAGATGCCCTGCTGGTAGCCGCGGTGCGCCAGCTGCACGCCGGGAACGATGTCGCCGACGGCGAAGATGTTGCCGACGCCGGTGTGCAGGCGTTCGTTGGTGATGACGAAGCCGCGGTCGATGGTGATGCCAGCCTCTTCGTAGCCGAGGTTGGCTGTGACAGGTCCGCGGCCGACAGCCACGAGCAGCAGGTCCGCTTCGAAGGTCTTGCCGTCCACAAGGGTGACCTTGACGCCGTCGTCGTTCTGCTCAACGCCCTGGAAGAAGACACCGGTGGAGAACTTGATGCCGCGCTTCTTGAAGGCGCGCTCAAAAGCCTTGACAATCGTGGCGTCCTCATTCGGAACCAGCGAGGGGAGGCCTTCGACGATGGTGACGTCGACGCCGAACGACTTCCAGACAGAAGCGAACTCGACGCCGATCACGCCGCCGCCGAGGATGATCGCGCTCTTGGGGATGTAATCCATGGTGAGGGCTTCGTCGGAGGTGATGACCTTGCCGCCGATTTCCAGGCCCGGCAGCGTGCGGGAGTAGGAGCCGGTCGCGAGGACAATGTTCTTGCCCTTGTACGCGGTGCCGTTCACGATAACGGTGTCGGTGCCCTGAAGCTTGCCTTCACCCTCAATGACGGTGATGCCCTTCTTGCCCTTGATGAGACCCTGCAAGCCCTTGAACTTGCCGGCAATGATGCCGTCCTTGTAGGCGTTGACAGCGTTGATGTCGATGCTGTCGAGAGTCACGTTGACGCCATACTTGGCGGAGTCGCGGGCGTGGTCGGCCAGCTCGGCGGAGTGCAGCAGTGCCTTGGTGGGGATACAGCCGTTGTGGAGGCAGGTGCCGCCGAGCTTGCCCTTTTCGATGAGGCCGACCGTGAGGCCAAGCTGGACAGCTCGCAGGGCGGTGGCGTAGCCGCCGCTGCCGCCGCCGAGTACCAGGATGTCGAATTCTTGCGCAGTTGCCTGATCGGCCACTAAAACGCTCCCTCGCGTGAACGATGACACGAGAGTACGCATCATCTGGTCATGGAACCTGCCTGCCGAGATTATGCCAGCGGGCCGGTTCCCTTTCATTTGTGACTACTACTTCAATTTGGGTCTACTTCTTGAAACATGGTTCACCTTAGCGAACCACTAATACATGCTCCACCTTGCCGTGGCGTTTGTGGAGCGCTTGTGTCCAGTGTCACGCGGCTTTGTGGCCAGGGCATCATTTCCGCCCGGCCACAAAGCCAGCGTGCCTCTAGAAGGCTTTGGCCAGCATGTCCTCGACGTAGGCCACCAGGGTGCGGACGGTGCAGCCCGTGCCCTGTTTGTGGTTGTAGCCGTAGGGGCTGCCGTTGTTGAACGACGGACCGGCGATGTCGATGTGTGCCCACGGGATCTGCTCGCCGTCCCTGCCCTTGCCCACGAATTCGCGCAGGAACACGGCCGCGGTCATCATGCCGCCGTGGCGTTCGCCGATGTTGGCGATGTCCGCCACCTGGGAGTCCAGGCTTGCCCGGAGCTCATCCGGCAGAGGCATGGGCCAGACCAGTTCGCCCGCCCGGTCCGCGGCGGCCTTGATGGCGCCTGTGACAGAGTCCGAGCCCATCACGCCGGCCGTGCGGTCACCCAGGGCAATCAGCTGGGCTCCAGTCAGCGTTGCAACGTCGATGATGGCGTCCGGGAATTCCTGGCTGGCGGCGACGATGCCGTCGGCCATCACCAGGCGGCCCTCGGCGTCCGTGTTGAGGACCTCGACGGTCTTGCCGCCGAACATCGTTAGGACATCGGCCGGGCGCTGGGCAGCGCCGGAGGGCATGTTTTCGGCGATGCAGAGCCACGCGGTTGCCTTGACCGGCAGGCGAAGGGCCGCCAGGGCCAGGACGGTGTTGAGGACGACGGCGGCGCCGGCCATGTCGGACTTCATGTTGCCCATGCCCAGCGCCGGCTTGATGGAAATGCCGCCGGTGTCAAAGGTGATGCCCTTGCCTACAAGGGCGATCCTGGCCGTGGCTTTCGCCGGGGCATACTCGACCTTCACGAGGCGCGGCTGGCGGGTGGAGCCCTTGCCGACGCCAAGGATGCCGCCGAAACCCTCCTTTTCCAGGCGCTTCTCGTCCCAGACAGTGACCTTGACCGGCAAGCCCTTGGACAGCTCCTTGGCGGCGTCGGCAAAGGACTCGGGGTAGAGGTGGCTCGGCGGCTGGTTCACCAGCGTGCGGGTCGCGTTCACGGCCGTGCCGATCAGGGACGCCCGGTCCAGGACCGCCTGGAGTGCCCTGTCCGCGGCTAAGTCGGTGCGGATGATGACATTCTTCACCGGATCCTTGAGTCCGTTCTTGGAGGTCCGGAACTCCGTGTACGAGTAGGCGCCCATTGCGGCGCCCTCGGCAACCGCGGCGACCTCGGCCAGCGTCGTCGTCGGAAGTGCCAGGGTGACGGTGCTGACTCCGGCCAGCTGGCGGACTGCCGAGCCGGCGGCGCGGCGCAGGGCCTCCTCGGCGAGGGGCTGCTTCGCTGAGACTTTATTGGCAGGCAGCTTGCCGACGCCGGCGAGGAGCAGGATGGTGGCCCCGGCCTCGGCCAGCCCGGGCAGGCGGTGGGCCTGATCAGCTGCGCCCGTGATGCCAAGAACGCTCAGTGACTCCGCCAGGGCCTCCGCGGCCTTGGCCGTCAGCGGATTCTCGAGCAGGACCGGGCCGTCCGGACCCTGTCCAACGCCGATGACCAGGGCGTCGCTGGGGGACTTCTTCAAATCCCCTGCGACTGCACTAAGTTTGACTTCACTATTCTTGACCACGAGGACAGTCCTCAATTCTCTGTGATGGTTCTCGGTGATTTCGGCAGGAACTGCATGTTTGGCACCCTGCCGCGGATCCCGGGGCGCCGTCGGTCTGGGACGCAACCCGGTGTCTGCAAACAAGCCCTAGGGCCATCTTCGATCGTAGTCTCTCCGCACACCGGAAATTCAATCGAATGAGAGCTGGAGCACACCCCGGACAGGAATTAGGCCGCCGGTCGGGGCGTTGTACTAGTAGCGGCGTTGCCGTGCAGTCAATGCCCTCTGTGCTCGCAAGGCCATCGGTACTTGATTGTTAGGCACGATTTGCCTGGCACCGTCCGGACGACGGACCCGCGCCTCGCTTCTCCCACCGCCGCCATCGTGAAAGGAACACGCCGTGATTGAACGGATTTCCGGCTCTTTGCTGGACCCCCGGTCGCTCTATGTCCGTGATGACGCGCTGTTCTCCAGCTCCGAACTGCACGGACTCAACCTCGTTATGGGGTTCACCGGCTTCGCCGACGCCGGGCACGTGGTCCGGCAGATCACCGCTGAGCTGCTGGACACCCCCGATGCCGCAATGATTGCCGAGTTCGACGCCGACCAGCTGATCGATTACCGGTCCAGGCGTCCCCAGGTCACCTTTGTCGAAGACCACCTGCAGGACTACCAGGCGCCGAGCCTGGCACTTTACCGCCTTGTCGACGGGCTGGGCAGCCCGTATCTGCTCCTCGCCGGTTTCGAGCCCGACCTGCAGTGGGAGCGCTTCGCGCGCGCCGTCGTCGGCATCGTCGAGGAGCTCGACGTCAACCTCGTCACGTGGATCCACTCGATCCCGATGCCTGTGCCGCACACCCGGCCGGTCGGAGTCACCGTGCACGGCAACCGGCCGGAGCTGATCGAGGGAATCTCCGTGTGGAAGCCGACTGTTGAGGTTCCGGCCGCGGTGGGCCACATCCTGGAGCTGCGGCTGACGGAGGCCGGCCGGAACATCGCAGGGTATGTGATCCATGTTCCGCACTACCTGGCCGAAGCCGAGTACCCCACGGCCGCAGTTGCCGGCCTCGAGTACCTGGGCGCGGCAACTTCGCTCATGCTCCCGACGGACCGCCTGCGCGAGGCCGGCCGTGAGGTGGGCCGGCAGATTGCCGAACAAATCGAGGCATCAGAGGAAGTGCAGCAGGTGGTCTCACGGCTGGAGACAAGGTACGACGAAAAGGCCGAGGGGACGGTCCGGCGGTCCCTGCTGGCCGATGAAAACGACCAACTCCCCAACGCCGACGCCCTCGGTGCTGCCGTTGAGGCCTACCTGGCCCGTAAAGAACCCCGGGAATAAATACTATTTATCACAATGCCGGGCATAATGGGATAGTGACCTTTCCCCGCGCCTGGCTGATTTGGATCATCGGGATCTTTGCCTATCTCGTGGCGGTCAGCCAGCGTACCTCCTTCGGAGTGGTGGGCCTGGAGGCGACCGAACGCTTCCACGCCAGCGCGGCGGAGATTTCCTTTTTCACTGTGCTGCAGCTGCTGGTTTACGCCGCGCTGCAGATTCCGGTGGGCATCCTCGTGGACCGTTTCGGCTCGCGAGCCATGTTGGCCGGCGGCGGTGTCCTGATGGGACTGGGCCAGCTCCAGCTGGCCTTTGCCGACAACATCCCCGGCGGGGTTCTTGGCCGCGTCCTGGTGGGGGCCGGCGACGCCATGACGTTTATTTCTGTGATCCGGCTTATCCCGCTCTGGTTCGCCCCGGGGCGCGTGCCGCTCCTGACCCAGCTGACCGGCATGTCCGGACAGCTGGGTCAGCTCTTCAGCGTGGTGCCGTTCGCCATGATCCTGCACTCCGCGGGGTGGACTCCGGCTTTCCTGACGCTTGCCGCGATGTCCGGACTGGCGGTCGTGCTGGTGGTACTCCTGCTTCAGGACCATCCGCCCGGACACGCCGCTCCGGCCATGTCCCACGGCCTGCGCGCTACGGGCATTTCGCTGGCGCACGCCTGGCGGCAACCGGGCACCCGGCTCGGTCTGTGGAGCCACTTCACCGTCCAGTTCAGCGGCACGGTTTTCGCCATGACGTGGGGCTACCCCTTCCTGATTTCCGCCCAGGGGCTGGACCGGGGAACCGTCTCGGCCCTCATGGCTTTGTACGTGGCGGCCGCCATTGCTGCCGGCCCTCTGATGGGCAGATTCGTAGCCCGGCATCCGCTGCGGCGTTCCACCATGGTGCTCCTTATCTCCGGGTGCACCGCCGCCGCCTGGGCCGCCGTTCTGCTGCTGCCTGGACGCTCGCCGCTCTGGCTCCTGGCCGCTCTGGTGGTGACGCTGGCCGTCGGTGGCCCGGGCTCGATGATTGGGTTCGACTTCGCCCGGACCTTCAACCCGGCCAACCGGCTCGGCACCGCCACCGGGATTGTCAACGTGGGTGGCTTCATCGCTGCGCTGGTGTCCATCTACCTCATCGGACTGGTACTGGACCTTCTGTACGCCAGCGGCTTCTCCCAAGGCGAGCTCTACGGCCTGAACGCCTTCCGCGTCGCCCTGAGCGTGCAGTTCCTGCTGCTTGCCGGGGGAGCCTGCGCCATCATCGTCACCCGGCGGAAAGTCCGGCGCCAGATGGCGGCGCAGGGTGTCATGGTCCCGCCGCTGCTCAAGGCCCTCGCCGCGCAGCGCAGGCTGGTCGCGGAGCGCCGCCGCACCCCCTAGGCCTTCCCTTGGCGGGCCAGCGGGGCGCTGGCCGGCCAAGCCCGGCTCGGCAAGCGTTTTACACGTCCCATGCCTTTTACACAGCTTTTTCCACACAGCTTTTTCTACATGGGATTCTCCACGTGGTTTTCTCGATGCTGCTGATCCCCGCGCCGTTTTATCCACATAGCGATGCCCGGTACTGCCGTCCGGCTGTTGCCGCCGCGAAGCTGGGCGTATGACAACTCCAGATCACCTGAGAATTACCGGCCCCGAGGACATCCTCGGCTTCATTCCGCACACTCTCGGCTACTGGCCGGACAACAGCCTCGTGGCCATGACCATGCAAGGCAAAAGGCTCGGAGCGACGCTGCGTGTCGACCTCCCCGAGCCCGGTGGTGGCACCGCCGGCCGCCGCAGCGGCGGTGCCGGGGCTGAACCCGTGACCCTGTCTC
>JBKPJW010000655.1:0-1736 GCA_046730875.1 Actinomycetota bacterium
CCGCCGAGGTGCGGAAATAGTAACCCCGGCTCTTGTAGTCGCTGAGGGCGCCGGCAGAGTTGGCTGGCGAGATGAGCGTCACCTTCGCGTTGGCAAGTACGTCAATGGCGGCCGGGGCACGGCTCGAATCTGTCGGACCGATGACGACGTCGGCTTTGGCCGCCGCGAGCGCTTTGGCCTGGGCTGCAGTGTCCGTGCTGATGGTTTCCGGCAGAAGCTCCACGGGCTTGCCCTTGTGGCCGCCGGCAGCGTTGATCTCCTTGACGGCAAGCTTTGCCGCTACAAGCTGGGGGGCGTTGAGGAAGTTCTGCCCTCCCGTGTTATCCAGGATCAGGCCGATGCGCAGGGTACCGTCACCGCTGGCGTCGGCCTTGGCCACGCGGGCGCTGCCCGCGGGGCCCAGGCACCCCGTCAAGGCCAGTGAAGCCGCTGCTCCCACCGCCAGGGCGCGACCCAGCAATGTAGTTCTGCGCAATATAGTTCTGCTTCTTGGACGCGGACGCTCGGCCCCGTCCCGCGGGGCATTCTTGAGGGCAGCCAGTGACACTAGGCGGGCCGGACGCTTTCAGCCTGCGGGCCCTTTTCGCCCTCGCCGACTTCCAGCTCCACCCGCTGCCCCTCGTCCAGGGCACGGTAGCCTTCCCCGACAATCGCGGACCAGTGCACGAAGACGTCGTCCTCGGATCCGTCCACGGTAATGAAGCCATAGCCTTTTTCGGCGTTGAACCATTTGACGGTTCCCAGTGCCATGGTGTCCCACACTTTCAGCTAGCTTGCGTGCGGCCCACCTCGATGTGTGCCGCGGACTGCGAAAGAGAAATCCGCAGATACTGTCTCCACAGCGTCCCCCAGGAACGCCGCCGGCGGGCAGGTCCGCCAGCCAATAGTTATTGAGGCGTAACCGGACTCGATTACTGGAAGCCGGGGCCGATCACCACGACAAGGGGCACGTTGAACTCGGCGGACTCCACGAGGGTGCCGATGCCCAAGAGCGTTCCGAGGGCCTCAGCGTTGCCCTTCTGATCCGGGCTGCTGTAGAAAATCACCGACGTTTGCTGCCGGGCGCCAGCCCAGTTGCCCGTCTGGCCCAGGACCCAGCCGGCGGAGCTGACGGTGCCGCCGACCCTGCTGGCGAGGCCAGCGGTGGTGGTCCCGTTGTAGATCGTAACCGGCTGCGTCTTGTCGACAGCGGCCGCCGTGGCGCTCGGCGTTGCCGAAGGTGATGCCAGCGGCGCGGTGCTGGCCGGATCCGTGCTGGCCGCCTCCGGGCTCGTCGGGGCGGGGCTGGGGCTCGCCGGGCTCGTGGCGGTTGCGCTACTGCCGGCAGATGCGGACGCGCTGCCCTCGGCAGAAACAGCTGTGGCCTGGCCTGCGGAAAGGCCCAACTTGGGCAGGATCAGGAAGGCCACCAGACCGATGGCCAGCGCTACACAGCCAGCTGCCAGGATGGGCACCAGGCTGCGGCGGCGCGATTCGGCGACGGCACGGTGGACACCCTGCCGGGCAGAGGTCTCCGGGACCCGATCAAATTCATCCCGAGCGTATTTGGTCATGGTAAAACTACGTCCTTGCTGATTTCATACGGGTGCCCGAGGCCGGAAGCGGAAGCAGCAGGGCTGGCGCATCCGGTTGCGAGTGACGCGACTTTACGAATCTGTTCCCAGACGACGGGCAGTGCGGGCACGTTGGCGTGATGTACGTAGTCTACGCAATCTCTTGACCAGCATGGGATCGTG
>JBKPJW010000656.1:0-2772 GCA_046730875.1 Actinomycetota bacterium
GATCCAGGCCTACAAGGACGGCGAGGACCTCCACCGGTTCGTGGGTTCCAACATCTTCCACGTGCCGACTGAGCAGGTCACCAGTGCCATGCGTTCCAAGGTGAAGGCGATGTCCTACGGCCTCGCCTACGGCCTGACGTCGTTCGGACTCTCCAAGCAGCTGGAGATTTCCGTTGACGAGGCGCGGACCCTCATGAAGGAGTACTTCGACCGGTTCGGCGCCGTCCGCGACTACCTCCGCGGCGTAGTGGACCAGGCCCGGATCGACGGTTACACCGCCACCATCGAGGGCCGGCGCCGCTACCTCCCGGACCTCACCAGCACGGATCGCCAGCTGCGCGAGAACGCCGAGCGCATAGCGCTGAACTCCCCGATTCAGGGCTCGGCGGCGGACATCATCAAGCGCGCCATGCTCGGCGTGCATGCCGAACTGGCGGCCCAGGGGCTGAAATCGCGGATGCTGCTCCAGGTCCATGATGAACTGGTCCTCGAAGTCGCCAACGGCGAGCGGGAGGCCGTTGAGAAGCTCGTCACCGAGCAGATGGGCTCGGCCGCGGACCTGAGTGTTCCGCTGGAAGTCCAGATCGGCGTCGGCACCAGCTGGTACGAGGCCGGACACTAGCGGTTCACCGGTCCCGGCAGGTTTTCGTTCCGGCGTTGCCGGGACCGAAGGATTTTCAGGATTCTCAGGGGGAGAAGCACGTGGCAGATAAGTACGAGCTCAGGCGGTTCCGCGCGGCCGCGAAGGACACGGCGGACTACGCGCAGGGTACCGCGTGGCTGCGGGGAGTCGGGATCGGCTTCTACGACGAGCCGCGCAGCGACCACTTCGTGGACAAGCTCATGGCCATGTATCTCGTGGACAACCGCGAGATGACCGGCGTCTACCAGACCGGGGGCGTCGCGGCCCACTCGCTGGCGGCCGACGTCCCCGTAGCCACGTTCGCCACCCTGCGCAAAAACCTGAACATCGGCTATGGGCGGCAGCTTGAAGTCCATCTGGTCACGGCCGTCACGGTGCGCGGGACCCACCGCCGGCAGGGACTCCTGCGGCGGATGATGACCGAGGACCTCGCCGCGGCCAAAGCGGACGGCGTCGCGCTGGCGGCACTGACTGCCTCCGAAGCGTCGATCTACGGCCGTTTCGGTTACGGTGTGGCCACCTTCGAGCGCAGCATCAAGGTCGACACCGGTCCCCGCTTCCGTCTGCGCCACCAGCCCGCCGGCTCGGTGGAGATCGCCGACCGGAAGGTCCTGCTGGATCTGGCCCCGGAGGTCTTCGCCCGGGTGCACACTTCCCTGCCCGGGTCGATCTCGCGGCAGGAGGCGTACCGCCTGCGTTCCTCCGGCACGCTGGGCCGTGACGGCGGCGAAGACGAGGCCATCCGGTGTGCGCTGCACTACGACGCCGCAGGCACCGTGGACGGGTACGTCTCATATAAGTTCGCCGGGTGGGACGCCAAGCCGTACACCATGGAGATCGTGGACCTCGTGGCCGCGACTGACGCGGCGTACCTGGAACTGTGGCAGTTCCTTGGCAGCATCGACCTCGTGGACCGGATCAGCTGGCAGGATGCGCCGGTGGACGACCCCCTGACCTGGGCCCTGGAGGACCCCCGCTGCGTCGAATCCACGGACCACCGGGACATGCTGTGGCTGCGGATCCTGGACCCCGTGCGGGTGCTGGGTGCCCGGCGTTACTCGGCCGATGGCTCCGTCGTTCTCGCCGTGCGGGACAGTCTCGGCTTCGCGGCCGGCACCTTTGCCCTGACGGTCAGCGGGGGAGAGGCCAGGGTGGTGCCGGCTCCGGAGGCAGAACCGGACCTGTCCCTGGATGTCGCGGACCTCGGCTCAATCTATCTGGGCGCCGTCTGCCCGGTGACTCTGACAGCAGCCGGCCGGATCACAGAGCACGCAGCCGGGGCGGCGCTGGCAGTGCGGCTCATGTTCGCCGTCGAACGTTCACCGCACTGCCTGACGCACTTCTAACGGCCTCTCACCGGCGGCCCGCTGGCGGCGGCGGCGACGACGACGGCGCTGGCGCCGCGGGTACGACGCCGCCGCTATGACGCTGGCGGCGGGGGCTGATGACGCGGCGCGCGGGGCCGTGTGCGCTTTGACCCGCGTTCCCGTAAACGACTAGACTAAACGGGCGCGGACTACGTGCGCGCATCTACAATCCACAAAATCAGGATGACCCGGCGGATCCCTTGCTGAAAAGCCGTGCTCTTGGCCTGCGTTCCATAATGCCGGCCAAGCGGTTTGCCTGACCGACTCACTATCCACAACGGAGCCCCTACTACATGACCATCACCTCCACCGAGAAGCCCGGTACCCCCGTAGTCGCGATTAACGACATCGGTACCGCTGAGGACTTCCTCGCAGCTGTCGACGCCACCATCAAGTACTTCAACGACGGAGACCTCGTCGAAGGTACCGTCGTCAAGGTCGACCGCGACGAAGTTCTGCTCGACATCGGTTACAAGACCGAAGGTGTCATTCCCTCTCGCGAGCTTTCCATCAAGCACGACGTTGATCCCGGAGACGTCGTCTCCGTTGGCGATCAGGTCGAAGCCCTGGTGCTCACCAAGGAAGACAAAGAAGGCCGCCTGATCCTCTCCAAGAAGCGTGCTCAGTACGAGCGTGCCTGGGGCGACATCGAGAAGGTCAAGGAAGAAGACGGTGTTGTCACCGGTACCGTCATCGAGGTTGTCAAGGGTGGTCTTATCCTCGACATCGGTCTGCGCGGCTTCCTGCCCGCATCCCTCGTCG
>JBKPJW010000657.1:0-1372 GCA_046730875.1 Actinomycetota bacterium
CCCCGAAGACGCCGCATGCGTCCTGAGGGCCTTTTTCGCCTGGGAGAAGATCATGAGAAAGTTTTCCATCGCCGCGTGCCACTGGTCGATTATCTCACGATGTGCGCTAAGACTTTTCCGGCGGCCGTTTTATGACCTGCCTGCCGCCTCAGGCGGGGTTTTCGTCGTCGGCGTCCGGGGCGGATTCAACGACGGCACGCTGGGCGTGGCGGACGCTCATCCGGTCCAGGATCAGGGCGGTCACGGCACCGAGGATGACGCCGCCCGCCGCGCAAAGGACCATGAAAAAGCCGAAGACCGAGCCGGGGTCGTAGCCGACATCGCCGGGGAGCGCGTAGGCGATGACGGCGGCTACTGCCACACCCACGAGCCCGCCCAGGATCAGGAACGGCACGTATTTCGGCGCCCGGCGGACGGCGACCTCGCGCCGCTCCGGAACGCTGGCCGCCGGTTCCCGCTGGGGGTCGTTGCCTGCTGTGCCGGGGGTTTCGTGGGAAGACATGCCGTTAAGACTACTGCCCTATTACTCATTGCCGGGGACCGTATCCCGGAGCAGACTAGGGGGCACAGACACGAGCTAAGGAATCGCCATGTCCGCCTCCGCCGACCATATCCGTGGGCAACAACGCATGATCTGGGATGAGTTCTCGGCCGGCTGGAAAAAGTGGGACGCCGAACTGCTCGGGTGGCACGCCCCCTTCTCGGATGCGCTGCTCAAGGAAGTACCGCTAAAGCCGGATGCGTGGGTCCTGGATGTGGCGGCAGGGTCAGGCGAACCGGGGCTCGATGTGGCCGTGCAGGTCCCCGAGGGCCGGGTGGTCCTGACCGACATCTCGCCGGGCATGCTGCGGGTGGCGCAGGAGAAGGCGTCCGCCCGGCGCCTGCCCAACGTGGGATTCGAGGTCTGCGACGCCGCCGCACTGCCGTTCGGCGACAGCACGTTCGACGCCGTGTTCTGCCGCTTCGGTTTCATGTTCTTCCCCGTGATGTCCGATGCCATGCGCGAGATGGCACGGACGGCCAAGCCGGGGTCCCGGATCGGTGCGGTGGTCTGGGGTCGCGCTGCGGAAAACCCCTGGGCCAGCCTGGTCCTGGGCACGATCGCCCGGCACCGGGAGCTGCCCATTCCTCCGGCCGGCACGCCGGGGCTGTTCCGCTGCGCCGCATCCGGGTTCATGACGCGGCTCTTCAAGGACGCCGGCCTGGTGGACGTCACCGAGCGCAAGGTCAGCACCGACCTGGTGCTCGATTCCCCCGACAGTTACTGGGAATTCATGACCGACATCGCGACCACCGTGGCCATGGGTCTGGCGAAGGCGGACGAGGAGTCCCGGAAGCTGATCCGCTCGGACGTGTTCGAGCTGCTGGGCCG